>JAYSQH010000220.1:0-10809 GCA_043721655.1 Phycicoccus sp.
GGTCGCTGAACAACGGGGCTCCCGCCATACGTCCGGCCCTATGGCGGGTAGTCCGTCGGGGGCACGAAACGCAGCAGGGCCCAGACCCACCACACCTGACCGGCCAGGCCCGCGAGAATCAGGAACCCCGTCCGCCAGCCCATCCATCGGGGAGGCTTGTGCTTCCAGCCGCCGCCGATCACCACCACGATGAGCGGGAACAGCGGTAGGAGATGACGGAACAGGCTGGTCGATGGGGCGTCGACCAGGATCAGGTAGGCGGTATACGCCAACGTCCAGGTCCGAAGCTCGGCGCCCAACCGCCCGGCCCAGGGCCCGCTTATCATCGCGACAAACAGGACGAGTCCCAGCCCGACCTTGGCCGCGTTCCACGGCTGGTCAACGTACTCCAGCCAGGGACGCAGCAGCTTGACCGAACCGCCGACCGACCATGCGCCCATCGTGTCGGTGTAGGCCACAGGGGAACCGACCGCGATCCCGACGTAGACCGGCCAGATCAGCCCGGCGGCCCCGCAGGAACCCAACGCGGCAAAAGCAGACCAGCCCTCCCTCGCGTTGATCGGGTCGTCCTTGCGACGGCGCCAACGCAGGAACACGGCCACCAGTGCCACGACGACCATCGGCAGGGCCATGGCACGGGTGACACCGGTGAGCAGCGCCAGCACTGCGGTGATCAGCCAGCGCTCCTTGCTGATCGACCAGAGGAAGGCGCACAACAAGAGGATGCCCAGGCTTTCGGTGTACGCGATCTGGAAGGTCGGCGACACAGGGCTGGCGGCGTAGACGGCAACTGCAGCCAGGGCCACCCTGGGCCCCACACGATCGCGAAGCAGCAGACCCATCACCACGGCGGCACCGAAGCCCAGGACCAGTGCCAGCGTCGAGCCCACGACAGGGAAGCCGAGCCCCGTCACCGCCATCAGCCCGCGGGCCATCATCGGGAAGGCTGGGTAGAACGCCCAGGCATTCTCATGAACAGCGCCGGTGACGGCATCAATCGGCAGGGCCGCCGGGTAGCCGACCTCGGCGATCTGGCGGTACCAGAAACCGTCCCAGAGCACCGTCATCGAGAAGTAGTCCGGATGCGGACCGGTCCAGGTCACAGGCGCTTGGTAGCGGGAGACGATGGTCAGCAGCAGCACCGAGAAGAGCCGGCAGGCCGCGTATGCCGCGAGCACCTTGAAGACAAAGGTGCGCCTCATCCGACGGCCCTGAAACAGCCGGACAGATGATCGTTTACCAGCCCGCACGCCTGCATCGCGGCATACACGGTGGTGGGTCCCACGAAGGTAAAACCATTGCGCTTCAACGCTTTTGCGAGCGCAAACGACTCTGCCGAGGTCGAGCAGAGGTCGGCAGGAGTCAGTGGCCGTCGATGCTCCCCAGGTGCGAACGACCACAGCAGGTCATCGAGGCCACCAAGGTCGCGCAGCCGAACGACTGCCTGGGCGTTGGCGATAGCGGCCCTGATCTTGAGCCGGTTGCGCACGATCGACGAGTCGGCCATCAGACGTTCGAAGTCGGGCTCACCGAAGGCAGCGACAGTCTCGGCGTCGAACCCGGCGAAGGCGCCACGGAAGCCCTCGCGTTTGCGCAGGATCGTCAGCCAGGACAGCCCCGACTGGAACGCCTCGAGCGTCAGCCGTTCGAAAAGTCGGGTCTCGCCGTGAACCGCGACACCCCACTCCTCATCGTGATAGGCCACGTAGTCGGCGGTGCTCACAGCCCACCCACAACGAGCCACTCCCCGGTCGTCGGCCACAAGCCCGCCCGCCAACGGTCCGTCGGCGCTCAACGGCGCCCCGAGCCGAAGACGGCCTCCGCGGCCATCTTGTCGACCACCCTGGCGAACAGTGCACGGTTGACCCGGTCTGTGAGGGGGGCCAGCAGCCTGCCGAGAATGACCGGCCTGATCACGATGTTCTCGCGCCAGATCAGCCGCGTCTGCGCACCGTTGGCAGCGGGCAACACACTCACCTCGGCCCATCCGGCCAGCAGACGCCCCACCTTGACCAGTCGAAACGCGCCCGGTCCTTCGCCAACCGGAGGTGCCCAGTCCGTCATCACCATCGTGTCAGAGAAGCGAAACCGGCCGATGCCCGTCAAGCCGGCGAACGACCAGCCGACATCGGTCGGGCCCGGATCGAGGTGCATGGTGGTCAGCGGGATCCAGCGGGCGTGACCGGCCCAGTCGGTGACAACGTCCCATACTCGTTGTGGCGGAGCGGCGACGGCTCGTTCGATGGCAAACGTTCCCATCTGCTGCTCAACGCTCCCGGGGCTCGCTGTGCACACCCTGCTGGCCCGCGCCGGCAGACAAGCGAGCTACCTCGGTCTCAAGCTCGAGCAGCCGTGCGCCCAACGCGTCAACCACCTCATCAACCTGGTCCATCCGATACCCGCGCAACGCCTGGGCGAACTGAAGCTGGCCGATGTCCCCGGCCGACAGCGGTCTCCTTGAGCCACCCCCCACGCCTGACCAGCCCGAGGACGGCTGACTCGACGTGGGTTCGGCCATGAACCCACCGATCTTGCCCATGACAGCAGCAGCGGTCAGCCCGATCAGCAGGACCACGATGAGCAGAAGAATGACGATCACGACATGATCGTGTCATGCCTCACTACGTGCGCCCCGGTCGCGACCTCCGCCTGCGTGGCCGCACGTTCGTCGCCGGCGAGACCGGGCTGCTGGCGATCATCAACCGCACGCCCGACTCCTTCTACGACGAGGGCCGCTATGTGGACGACGAGGCCGCACTCGCAGCCGTCGCACGCGCCGTGGCCGATGGCGCCGACGCAGTCGACGTGGGCGGGGTCAAAGCCGGCCCCGGGCCGGAGGTCAGCGCGGCCGAGGAGCTGCACAGAGTGGTGTCGTTCGTCGCGGCGATCCGGGCGGCCCACCCCGACCTGGTGATCAGCGTCGACACCTGGCGCGCCAGCGTTGCCGACGCCGCCTGTGCGGCCGGCGCAGATCTGATCAATGACGCCTGGGCCGGCCACGACCCTGAGCTGTCGTCGGTCGCGGGCGCTCATGGGGTCGGCTACCTGTGCGCCCACACCGGTGGCCATCCGCCGCGCACCGACCCGCATCGGGTCCGCTACGAGGACGTCGTCGCCGAGACCGTCGCGGACCTGACCCGTCAGGCCGATGCAGCCCTGGCAGCAGGGGTACGCGAGGACGGCCTGCTGATCGATGCCGCGCAGGACTTCGGGAAGAACACCTACCACTCCCTGCAGGTCACCGGCCAGGTCAGCGCCCTGGTCGAGACCGGATGGCCGGTGCTGCTCGCCGTCTCCAACAAGAAGTTCATCGCCGAGACGCTCGGGCTCGATGGCCGCAAGTCCGACCGGATCATCGGCACCCTGGCAACCACCGCCGTCGCGGCCTGGGAAGGCGTCCGGATGGTGCGTGCACACGATGTCGCCCAGACCCGACAGGTGCTGGACATGGTTCAGGGGCTGCGCACCGGAATACCGGCTCTGGCCCGTCGGGCATTGGCCTAGCTAGCCGACGTCCGACTCCCGGGCAGACGGCCGGACCAACGAGGAGCTCAGCAACTTGACCAGCTCGGGGACGTCCTCCTCAGCCAGGCGCAGCGTGGCCCGGCAGATGTCGTCCTGCCAGATCGAGAGCACGACCCTGCCGGCATCCGGATGTGAAGACACGCGCAACCGTCTGCCCGCCGTGTCGCGGCCGAGCAATGTACTCCCTTGTCGCGGCAGTGGCGAGACGGTCATCTCGTCAGTATGGCGCGCCAACTCATCGCCGAACCAGAGACTGCCGAAAGATCCCTGAGGAGGGACGGCTATTCGGGACGTTTGGGGATGTAGTCCTGGTCTCCGCTGACAATGATGCGCACCGCTTCGTCGACGTCATCGGTGACGTGCAGGAGGTCTACGTCGGGCGGGCTGATGGTTCCCGTGGCCTCGGCGGTCTGACGCAGCCAGTCCAGCAGGCCACCCCAGTACGCCGTGCCCATGAGCACCAGCGGGAAGGAGGTGACCTTGCGCGTCTGCACCAGTGTCACCGCCTCGAAAAGCTCGTCCAGGGTGCCGAAGCCGCCAGGCAGGACGACGAACCCCTGGGCGTACTTGACGAACATGGTCTTGCGGGCGAAGAAGTAGCGGAAGTTGACCCCGAGGTCGACAAAACGGTTCATGCCCTGTTCGAACGGCAGCTCGATGCCGAGCCCGACGGAGGTGCCACCAGCCTCGAGAGCACCCTTGTTGGCAGCCTCCATCGCCCCCGGTCCGCCGCCGGTGATGACCGCGTAGCCGGCGTCGGCCAGGGCCTTGCCGACCGCGACACCCATGGCGTAGTTGGGGTCCTCCGGTTTGGTCCGTGCGGAGCCGAACACGCTCACTGCAGGACCGAGCTCGGCCAGCGCGCCGAACCCCTCGACGAACTCGCTCTGGATCCGCAGGACTCGCCACGGGTCGGCATGCAGCCAGTCGGCTGGCCCGGCGTTGTCGAGCAGCCGCTGGTCCGTAGTGGTCGGAGGCACCTTGCTGCGTCGCAGCGTCACGGGGCCTGTGTGGTATTCGTAGCTCTTCTCGGTCACGGCCACCAATCTATGCGGCGTCAGGCCAACCAGCGCAACAACGCCGCCTCTGCATCCACCAGCTGCTGCACCGGGCAGTGCTCCAGGTCGTGGTGGGCCCAGTTCGGGTCCCCCGGGCCGAAGTTCACTGCAGGGATCGACAGCTGCGTGAACAGTGCAACGTCGGTCCAGCCCTCCTTGGCCCGCACCGGCACCTCCAAGGCGTCGACGAACGCCCTGGCCGCCGGCAGCTGCAGCCCCGGCCGCGCGCCGTCCGCACTGTCGGTCAGCACCACGGCATACCCGTCGAAGAGCTCGGACACGTGAGCTAGCGCCTGCTCGCCCGACTTGTTGGGCGCGAAGCGGTAGTTGACCGTGACCACGCACTCGTCGGGAATGATGTTGCCGGCGAGCCCACCCCGGATGCCGACGGCGTTCAGCTCCTCGTGGTAGTCCAGCCCGTCCACCTCGACGGTCTGCGGCTCATAGGCCACCAATCGTCCGAGGATGGTCGCGGCCTCGTGGATCGCGTTGTGACCGTTCCAGGGGCGCGCCGAGTGGGCCGCCTTGCCCTTGGCCGTGACATCGACCCGCAGGGTGCCCTTGCAGCCGCCCTCGACGGCGCCGTCAGTCGGCTCGAGCAGCACGGCGAAGTCGGCCTGCAGCAGCTCGGGGCTGTTGCGCCGCACGCGCGCAAGGCCGTTGCGCTCGACCTCGATCTCTTCGCAGTCGTAGAACACGTAGGTGATGTCCCGGGTCGGTTCCGACAGCTCTGCGGCCAGTCGCAGCTGAACAGCCAAACCGCCCTTCATGTCGCAGGTGCCACGACCAACCAGGTTGTCACCCTCACGACGGGTCGGAAGGTTCGGCGGATCGCTCAGCGGAACGGTGTCCATGTGACCGGCCAGCACGACACGCTCCGTGCGGCCAAGGTTGGTGCGAGCGATGATCGTGCGCCCGTCACGCGTCACCTCCAGGTGGCCCAGCGGTCGGAGGACAGCCTCGATGGCGTCGGATATCTGCTGCTCGTCACCGCTCACAGACTCGATGTCGCACAGTGCTGCTGTCAGGGTGACGACGTCGGTGGCCAGATCGAGGCGTGGCGTGGAAGACATGCGAGGCAGCGTATCCGGCGGGTGCCCGCCGTCCCAGACAACTCACCTACGCTGGTGCCCATGACGAGCGAGCGCAGCGCATGGGGATATGGACTCGCCACGGTGACCGTGGGCGGTCAGGTGCTCGACACATGGTTCCCCGCGCCGGCGCTCGGACCCGCTGTGGCCGAGGATCCTTACGGCGCCCCCGTGGAGCTGGCTGCAGCCGCCAAGGTGGACCCTCGCCGAGGCGTTCGCGCACAGGTGGTCCACGTCGCGATCGACCTGGACGCAGCGCCCGCCGACGTCCCCGATGCATACCTGCGTCTCCACCTGCTCTCGCACCGGCTCGTGAAGCCCAACAGCATCAACCTCGACGGACTCTTCGGTGTGCTCAACACAGTCGTGTGGACGAGCGCCGGCCCCTGCCCGGTCGAGGACTTCGAACGCACCCGGATGCATCTGCGTGACTCCGGGCCGGTCCAGGTCTTCAGCGTTGACAAGTTCCCGCGGATGACCGACTACGTGGTGCCCAGCGGGGTCCGCATCGCCGACGCCGACCGAGTGCGCCTGGGCGCCTACCTGGCCGAAGGCACCACGGTGATGCACGAAGGCTTCGTCAACTTCAACGCCGGGACGCTGGGGACCTCCATGGTCGAGGGCCGGATCGTGCAGGGCGTCGTGGTGGGCGACGGCACGGACATCGGGGGCGGCGCCTCCATCATGGGCACACTCTCCGGTGGTGGCACCGACCGGATCAGCATCGGCGAGCGCTGCCTGCTCGGCGCCGAGTCGGGGACCGGCATCTCCCTCGGCGACGACTGTGTGGTCGAGGCCGGGCTCTATGTCACGGCCGGCACCAAGGTCACCCTGCAGGACGGACAGGTGGTCAAGGCCAGGGAGCTCTCGGGGCGCTCGGGCCTGCTGTTCCTCCGGAACTCGGTCACCGGCACCGTCGAGGCGCGCTCGCGCACCGGTAGCGGCATCACCTTGAACTCCACCCTCCATGTCAACGACTGAGCAGCTGATCCCCGACATGACCATTACCCACGGTCGGCGTCGACGTCGGTGGGTCGGGCGCCTGGTGCTGCTGATCATCGTGGCGATTGTCGGCGGCGCCGGCTTCGTCGCCTACACCACATTCCGGACGAACTTCGGTCAGCCGTCGTGTCGTGCGGTGGCACTCGGAAACGAGGTCTCGTTCACCCCTGAACAAAGCGCCAACGCCGCCACGATCACTGCCATCGCGCTCAAACGTGGCCTGTCCGCGCGCGCCGCCACCATCGCCAACGCCACGGCGATTCAAGAGTCCAAGCTGCGCAACATCCGGTTCGGCGACCGCGACTCCCTTGGGTTGTTCCAGCAGCGCACGAGCCAGGGCTGGGGAACGGAGGCGCAGATACTGGACCCCGTCTATGCGACCAACAAGTTCTATGACGCCCTCATCAAGATCAGCGGCTATCAGGGCATGGAGATCACCAAAGTGGCCCAGATGGTCCAGCGGAGCGCGTCCCCGCAGGCCTACGCGGAGCACGAGCAGGAGGGGCGCGTCCTGGCCTCGACCCTGGCCGGACACTCCCCAGGCGGCTTCGGCTGCCGGCTGGACGACGCGACCGTCAGCACCCCGGCAGCGACCATCGCCGCGCACCTGACGGCCGAGCTGGGCGTGCCGGCCACAGGCCAGGGAAACACGGTCCAGGTGACGGGCCGCAACGCTCAGCTGGCCTGGGCCGCGGGCTCCTGGGCCGTGGCCCATGCCGAGGCTGATGGCATCGACTCTGTCACCGTCGGAGACCGCTCTTGGACCCGCGGGCGCGGGTCATCAGCCTTGTCCTGGCACCCCGCCGACAAGGCACTCGCGCCGACCTCGGTGACGATCACCCGCCGTTGACGTTTGCTCACTTCAGGCCGGTTTGCTCAGTTGAGGCCGCTTCTCGGCGCCAGAATCACGCTCCGGAGCGGCCTGAGCTGAGCAAAGGTCGGTCAGCGCCTGCTGAGCGCGACGTACTTGCGTTGCGGGGGGCCGACGTAGACCTGACGCGGGCGGGCAATCTTAAGCTCAGGATCTGCGATCATCTCTCGCCACTGGGCGATCCAACCGGGCAGTCGCCCGAGGGCAAACAGCACGGTGAACATCTTGGGCGGGAACCCCATCGCCCGGTAAAGCAGACCGGTGTAGAAGTCGACGTTCGGGTACAGCTTGCGCTCGATGAAGTAGTCGTCAGACAGGGCCACCTGCTCGAGCCGGAAGGCGATGTCGAGCAGCTCGTCGCGCTGGCCGAGACTCTCAAGGAGCTGGTCGGCGGTCTTCTTGATGATCGCTGCGCGCGGGTCGTAGTTTTTGTAGACCCGGTGCCCGAAGCCCATCAGCTTGGCCCCGTTCTCCTTGCTCTTGACCTTGCGGACGAACTCGTCGACGTCACCGCCGTCGGCCTTGATCTGCTCGAGCATCGTGAGCACCGCCTGGTTGGCGCCACCGTGCAGCGGCCCGAACAGGGCGTTGATGCCGGCCGAGACCGAGGCGAACAAGTTGGCATGCGAGGAACCGACCAGGCGCACCGTTGACGTTGAGCAGTTCTGCTCGTGGTCGGCGTGCAGGATCAGCAGCTGGTCGAGCGCCTTGACCATGATCGGGTTAGCGTCGTACGGCTCGGCCGGGAACCCGAAGGTCATTCGCAGGAAGTTCTCCACGAGCGGCAGGGAGTTGTCCGGGTAGAGGAAGGGCTGGCCGACACTCTTCTTGTAGGCGTAGGCCGCGATGGTCGGCAGCTTTGCCATCAGGCGGACGGTCGAGATCTCGACCTGCTCAGGGTCGAACGGGTCGAGACTGTCCTGGTAGAACGTCGAGAGGGCGGAGACCGCCGAGGACAGCACAGGCATCGGGTGAGCGTCGCGCGGGAAGCCCCCGAAGAAGCTCCTGAGGTCTTCGTGGAGCAGCGTGTGGCGCCGGATCCGAGCATCGAAGTCGGCCAGCTCTTTGACGGTCGGGAGCTCTCCGTAGATCAGGAGGTACGAGGTCTCCAGGAACGTGGACTTTTCGGCCAGCTTCTCGATCGGGTAGCCACGATAGCGAAGGATGCCGTTGTCACCGTCGATGAAGGTGATCGCCGAACGGCAGGAGGCCGTATTGACGAAACCGGGGTCGAGTGTGACCCGCCCAGTCTCCTTCAGCAGATGCGTGATGTCGTAGCCGTCGCTGCCTTCAGTGGCCCTGACCAGGGGGCATTTAATCTCTTGGTCACCGATGTGCAGGATCGCGTCGCCTGTGTCGTCACTCATTGAAGTAGTCGACCTCCTTGTTGACCGGCTCCATTGCCGGGTCGGGCACTGCGTGCGACGATACCGGAGGGGGTACAAGCAAGAAAAAACTGTGATAAGCGCCACGCGGCTGTCAAACGATACGGCACTTATTGGGCTAGCTGGCCCCCGCGGCCAAACGCCTCACTGCTGCCTTGATGCCTTCATCGGTGGCGGTCAGGGCGACGCGCACATGCCGCGCCCCCGCCTTGCCATAGAAGGTGCCCGGCGCCACGAGGATGCCCAGGTCCGCCATCTCGGCGACGATGGACCAGTCGGTCGCAACGTCGTCGGAGGCCTCAGCGTCCCGCCTCACCCACAGATAGAGCCCGGCGTCGGAGTGCTCGATGCGATAGCCGGCGCCTTCGAGGGCGGACCTGAGCTGACCACGCCGGATGCCGTAACGAACCCTCTGAGCTGCCACATGAGTGTCATCGGTGAGAGCGGCGAGCATTGCCTGCTGAACGGGCCAGGGGACCATCATTCCCGCGTGCTTGCGGATCTCGAGCAGCCGGGCGACCAGGGCAGGGTCGCCCGCGACGAACGCGGCGCGATAGCCGGCCATGCTGCTCTGTTTGCTCAACGAGTAGACCGCCAGCAGGCCCTCGTGGCTGCCGCCGGACACCCGTGGGTCAAGAATGCTCGGCACGGCTCCCGGAGCAGGAAGACCCACGGAGGTCCCGCCCTCGCCATCTCGCCAGTCCAACTCGGCATAGCACTCATCGCTGGCGACAACCACGCCATGGTGCCTGGCCCATCGGACGACCTTGGCGAGGTGCTCATGGCCAAGAACCTGCCCGGTGGGGTTGCCGGGGCTGTTGACCCACAACAGTCTTGGTGTCGTCACGGACGTGAGGGGGCCCAGACCGGTCAGGCTGTCCATCGGCTGCGGCGACGCGCCAGCAAGACGCGCCCCCACGTCATACGTCGGGTAGGCAACGGCCGGGATCACTACCACGTCACCGGGGCCGGCACCGAGCAACGTCGGCAGCCACGCCACCAGCTCTTTGCTGCCGATCGTCGGCAGGACACCGTCGGGGTTCACATCAGGAACGCCGCGACGGCGCGCGAACCAGGCCGCCACGGCCTCTCGAAGGGCCGGAGTGCCCCAGGTCTGGGGGTAACCGTGGGCATCGGCCGCGCCCGTCAGGGCAGCTTTGACGACGTCTGGAGTCGGGTCGACGGGAGTGCCAACCGAGAGGTCGACCAACCCACCGGTATGAGAACTCGCCCGCTCCTTGTACGGAGCGAGCGAGTCCCAGGGAAAGTCCGGAAGGCTATCCATCGTTGGTTGCTGGGATGACGGGCCGGCTCTACTCGGCGTGCGCCTGCGGCGGCAGTGCCATGATCAGCGGGTGGTCCTTGGCGATCTTGCCGAGCTTGGCGGCGCCACCCGGGCTACCGAGGTCGTCGAAGAACTCGACGTTGGCCTTGTAGTAGTCCTTCCACTGCTCGGGTGTGTCGTCTTCGTAGAAGATGGCCTCGACGGGGCAGACCGGCTCGCAGGCGCCACAGTCGACGCACTCGTCGGGGTGGATGTAGAGAGTGCGCTCACCCTCATAGATGCAGTCGACTGGACATTCCTCGATACAGGCCTTGTCCTTGACGTCGACACAAGGCTGGGCGATGACATAGGTCATGGTGGACGATCCTCCTGGGCGCGGCTGCTGTATTGATCCTATTATGCCGAGTCCGCAGACTGGGCAGGTACCAGGGTCCAGCGAACCCCGTCTGCCGGTCCAGCCACCGAACCGAAAGCCGCGCGATGATCGTGTCAGATCCAGTTGACGGCCTCCGCGCAGGCATGCGCGCCGTCGTTCGCCACCAGATCGATCATGGCGTCACAGATGCACTGGGCGACGTCGTGGCGATCGACC
>JAYSQH010000221.1:0-3307 GCA_043721655.1 Phycicoccus sp.
GCCACCACGTTGCGGAACTTGGTGCCGGCCTTGAACTTCGGGACGGAGGTCTTCTTGATCTTCACGCTCGCGCCAGTGCGCGGGTTGCGCCCGGTCCGCGCCGCGCGAAGCACACGCTCGAACGTGCCAAAACCGGTGATGCCGACCTTTCCGCCCTTGGCGACCTCTCGGATGATGACGTCGAGTATTTGCTCGACCGCTTCGGCCGCAGGCTTCTTGCCGCCGAGACGACCCTCGAGGGCTTCGATCAGTTGTCCCTTGTTCACGTCTTCCCCTCCAGAGGAATTTGTTCGCCGGGCCCCTTGCCCGACGGTTTGGGCGGCCGGGCCAGCGCCCGACTTGTCAATGACGTTAGAGGCACAAACTCTCGGAGTCCACCACCACGCCCATCGGAAACGTTGTGTCGCAACGTCTTTGGGCCTTTCCAGACTTCCCTTCGGTCCACGTCCTGAGCCGCCTTCTCCGAGCCATCAACTACGGAGACTGTGACCCCAAGTTGTTTGGTCATTTGTGAATCCTCATTATTCACAACACTATTCGCAACTTGAGGCGGAGATGCACACACGCCACACCGGTCTTGGATACCCGTGGCCCAGGCCGGTGAGAAGACGCCGCAGGGGTGCCTGAAGGGGCCATCAAGCTTTCGGCAGAAAAATGGGAAAAGTGTTACCGACGCCGGAAACAGCGCCCCAATCCAGGTGTCAGGCGTCGATCGTCGTCGGCTTGTAGCGTGGCCGCGTCGCCTCGAAAGCAGTCACCTGGACTTCATGACGAAGGGTCAGACTGATGTCGTCCAGCCCCTCAAGCAACCGCCAGCGGGTGTAGTCATCCACCTGGAAGGTCACCGTGATGCCCTTCGCGGTAATGGTCTTTCGCTCAAGGTCCACGGTGATCTCGGCGCCCGGCTCACTCTCGAGCAGCTTCCAGATGAGCTCGACGTCGTCCTGGTTCGCCTGAGCCGTGAGCAGCCCCTCTTTGCCGCTGTTGCCGCAGAAGATGTCCGCGAACCGTGACGAGATGACAACCCTGAACCCGAAGTTCATCAGGGCCCACACCGCATGCTCTCGCGACGACCCCGTCCCGAAGTCGGGACCGGCAACGAGAACCGACCCGCCGTCATACATGGGGTTGTTGAGGACGAATGCCGGGTCCTTGCGCCATGCCGCAAAAAGGCCGTCCTCGAATCCGGTACGGGTGACCCGTTTGAGGTACTCCGCCGGGATTATCTGGTCGGTATCGACGTTGCCGCGGCGCAGCGGCACACCGACACCGGTGTGGGTCGTGAACGTGTCCATGGCTCCTCGGTTCCTGTCCGTGTCTGGTTCGTGTCTGGTTCGTGTCTGATTCGTGGTCTGGTGAGGTCTGGCTCAGAGATCAGCGGGACTGGACAGCGTGCCGCGCACCGCGGTGGCTGCCGCCACGACGGGACTGACCAGGTGGGTGCGACCACCCTTGCCCTGGCGACCTTCGAAGTTGCGGTTGGACGTTGACGCGCTACGCTCCCCCGGCGCCAGCTGGTCGGGGTTCATGCCCAGACACATCGAGCATCCGGCGAGACGCCATTCGGCGCCCGCGTCGCTGAACACCTTGTCCAGGCCCTCTGCCTCGGCCTGCAGACGCACCCTTGTCGAGCCCGGAACAACAAGCATCCGCACGCCCTGAGCCACGCTATGGCCCTTGATAACCGCAGCCGCCGCGCGCAGGTCCTCGATCCGGCCGTTCGTACAGGAGCCCACGAACACGGTGTCGACCTGAATCTCTTTCAGAGGAGTTCCGGCGGTCAGTCCCATGTAGTCCAGGGCTCTCCTGGCGTTGGTTTGGTCGGACTCGTTGCTGAACGACCCGGGGTCGGGGACGGTACCGGAAAGGGGGAGGCCCTGGCCCGGGTTGGTGCCCCAGGTGACAAACGGTGCAAGCCCAGCGGCGTCGAGGTGGACCTCGGCGTCAAAGAGGGCGTCGTCGTCGCTGCGAAGGGTTGACCACTGCGCCACCGCGTCGTCCCAGCCAGCACCGGTCGGAGCGTGCTGGCGACCCTTCAGGTAGTCGAAGGTGGTCTGGTCCGGAGCGATCATGCCAGCACGCGCGCCCGCCTCGATCGACATGTTGCACACCGTCATCCGCGACTCCATCGAGAGCGCCCGGATCGTAGGTCCGCGGAACTCGATCACGTAGCCCTGGCCGCCGCCGGTGCCTATCTCCGCGATGACTGCTAGGACGATGTCCTTGGCTGTCACGCCTTCAGCCAGCTCACCATCGACCGTGACGGCAAGGGTCCTAAAAGGCTTTAGTGGCAACGTCTGTGTGGCCAGTACATGCTCGACCTCGCTGGTGCCGATGCCGAAGGCCAAGGCCCCGAAGGCGCCATGGGTGGAGGTGTGACTGTCGCCGCAGACGATGGTCATGCCGGGCTGGGTCAGACCGAGCTGAGGGCTGACGACGTGGACGATGCCCTGGTCGATATCACCCATCGGAAAGAGCTTGACGCCGAACTCGGCGCAGTTTCTTCGCAGAGTCTCGACCTGGGTCTTACTGACCAGGTCGGTGATGGGCCCAGGAGTCGTCGGGACGTTGTGATCTTCGGTGGCGAGGGTCAGGTCGGCACGGCGGACCACACGGCCGGCCAGTCGCAGACCGTCGAACGCCTGGGGGCTGGTCACCTCGTGCAGCAGGTGGAGGTCGATGTAAAGCAGGTCGGGCTCGCCTTCGGCCCGACGCACCACATGGGCATCCCACACCTTTTCGGCCAGCGTGCCTGCCATGAGTCACTCCTTCGTGATGCCGAACGGATCTTGGTCCTGGCGACCTCCCATAGCGGAGGTTCGCGCAGATTTTCCGGGAATGAACTTGCGTCTCAGGCTCTGAGACGGCAATATCATGCTATGGGCAACTCTAGCGGAGTCGGCGTTCTTGACAAGGCGGCCATCGTTCTGGGTGCGCTCGAAGCCGGGCCATCGACACTGGCCCAGCTCGTTGGCGCCACCGGGCTCGCCCGTCCGACGGCGCATCGACTCGCCGTGGCCCTTGAGCACCACCGCCTCGTGGCACGTGACATGCAAGGTCGATTCGTGCTCGGTCCCCGTCTTGCCGAGCTCGCCTCAGCCGCGGGCGAGGACCGGCTCCTGGCCGCTGCTGGCCCAGTGCTGGGCGCCTTGCGCGACCACACCCACGAGAGCGCGCAGCTCTTCCGCCGACAGGGCGACCAGCGGATCTGCGTGGCGGCCGCCGAGCGTCCCATGGGTCTGCGCGACTCGATCCCTGTCGGCGCGAGCCTGTCCATGCTCGCCGGTTCCGCGGCACAGGTCCTGCT
>JAYSQH010000222.1:0-13165 GCA_043721655.1 Phycicoccus sp.
TCCACAGCGTGGCCCGGAGGGCGCAGACGCGGTCCTGTTCACCTACTCGCTCTCGGTGATGACCAACTGGCCCGAAGCCTGGCGTGCCGCAACAGCCGCGGCCCGACCGGGAGCACGGGTCGCCGTCGTCGACATGCGGACACCAACAGGTCCCGCAACCGCCTTGGCACCGCTGGCCCGCCTTGCCTGCATCCTGGGTGGCTCCGACATCACCGCGCACCCGTGGACCGCACTCGAGCGGGACTGCACCGACGTCCAGGCCTGGAGGCTGCGGGGTGGGCACATCCAGGTACGCGCAGGGACCCTTCGCTCGCCGTAGCGCATGCCAACACCGGAACCGACCAAGGAGATACATGGACACCACGATCCCCAGCTCAGCGCGTCCCGCCAGCATCGACGGGCCCCGCCTGCCCGCAGTCATTGTCTTCGACGTCAACGAGACCCTCTCGAACATGTCACCCATGGCCGGGCGGTTCGTCGACGTCGGTGCGCCAGCCCACCTGGCCGCGACATGGTTCGCGGCGCTGCTTCGAGACGGCTTCGCACTCACCGCCGCAGGCAGCACCGCACCATTTGCCCAGCTCGGCATCGGCATACTGCGAGCGACTCTGGACGGCCTGCCCCTGAACCGCACCACCGACGAGGCGATCGAACACATCATGGGTGGCTTCGACGAGCTGACCGTGCACGACGACGTCCAAGACGGCATACCCGCGCTTGCTGCTCTAGACACCCGCCTCGTCACCCTCAGCAATGGCGCGGTCTCAGTGGCCCAGCGCTTGTTCGAGCGGGCAGGTATCGGCCAGCACTTCGAACGGCTGCTCTCGGTCGAGGACGCCGGCATCTGGAAACCCGCGCTGGGCGCATACGTCTACGCAGCCCAGCAATGCGGCGTCGAACCAGTCGACATGATGCTGGTGGCCGTCCACCCCTGGGACATCGACGGCGCTCACCGCGCCGGGCTTGGCACCGCATGGATCAACCGAACCGGGGCACCTTATCCCGGCTACTTCGCGCCGCCCACGATCCAAGCAACATCGGTGCTCCACCTGGCGCACCTGCTGAGCCACTAACCGCCTCAGGGCTCAAACAGTCCGTCCCAGGCCTCCCGCGCTACAACAGCTTGTCTCCAGGGAACAGAAGGCCGCATCCAACCACGAGCGCGTTGTCCTTCTCCGGTGATCTCCCGCAGGAACGGAGGTAGGCGAACTGTGCGTTTCATCAGCCGCGGACCAGTGGCACTTCTTGCTCGGAATCCTTCAGCCAGGTCATCGCTCGAGCAGCTGCAGGACGGGGTTTGCCCCTAGTCCCAGAGCCAGCGAGAGAACGGCGAGGCCAACGGCGAGCCCTGCGCTTACCCGCGGTACGGCAACGCTGGTGCGCTGGGCGGATGCCGTTTCCATGGTGCTCGACGGCGACTGGAAGAGCGGGAAGACCCAGCGCAGATAGTAAAACACGCTCGCCACCGTGTTGGCAGCCGCGAGCACCACGAGCCAACCAAGATTCGCACCGAAAGCCGCGGTGAACGCAGTCAGCTTTCCGAGAAAGACAGCCGTAGGCGGTGTTCCGACAAGCCCCAGCAGCAAGACGATCAGGCTGACTGCAAGCCAGGGATGTTTGCGGAAGAGACCGGTGTAGTCGTTGAGGTTGCCATAGGAAGGGAATGCAGAGACCACGGCGAACGCGCCGAGGTTTGTGACCGTGTAGCCCAGCAGGTAGAAGAGCAGGCTGGGGAGCGCGAGCGACGACCGGCCAACCGCCGCCAAGACCATGAGCAGGTAGCCGACCTGGCTGATGGTTGAGTAGGCGAGCAGTCGGCGAACTCTGGTCTGGAAGAAGGCAGCAAGGTTACCGAGGGTCATTGTCATCGCGGCCAGGATTGCGAAGATGAGTGACAGGTTCAACGGCAGGCCGGGCCAGGCCACGGCGGAGAGACGGAACAGCGCGACCAGAGCGCCGATCTTGGGCACGGTTGAGATGAACGCGGCAACCGGAGTTGTCGCCCCATCAATGGCGTCAGGAACCCAGAAGTGCGCGGGAACTGCCCCGGCCTTGAAGAGCAGTCCAGCTGTCACCCCGAGGATGCCGACGGCTGTGGCGGCCATCGGACCATGCGGAAGACTCTTCCCCAGTTCGGCGTAGACCGTGTCGCCGCCGGTAGCCAGCATCAACAAGACCCCGAACAGCAGGAACACGCCGAAGAGTGCACCCATCAGGTAGTACTTCAACATCGCCTCAGTACCGGAACGGTCTTTGGCGAAACCCACGAGTGCATAGAGCGGAATACTTGCCAACAGATACCCTGCGAGCAGCAGCAAGAGGTCGCTGGTCCCGGCGAGAACTATGGTGCCGAGGGAACCCAGGAGCACGAGAACATAAAACTCCCCCTCTCGTTCATCGCCCGCGAAGTGATCGGCGCCCAGAGCGATCACGATCGCAGTACCCGCAAGGACGGCGATGCGCACAGCATTCAAGGAGATGTCAATCGTGTAGCTGCCCGACGCCGTGACGGAGTCGCGCCCCAGCATGGAGAACACCGTGGCGATGGTGCCGACGGTCACCGAACCCCAGGCCATCGCGCGAATGATCCACTGGCGGCGACGCGGAATCCAGCTGGACAGGAGCAGACCGAGGACAGCCGCGAGCGCCAGAGAGATCTCCGGGACCAGCGCGGTCAGGTTGATGTCATCTGCACCGGTCATGGGTTAACGGCTGACCAGAAAAGTGAGTGCTCTGGCGGCGGGGTCAACGATGTCCAGCAGGAACCGCGGGAAGACGCCGATCACCACCGCGAGCAGCAGCAATGGCGCGATGGAGATCAGTTCTCGTGGGAGGGCGTCGCGCACGGATGCGACGGCTGGCTGCTCTGAACGGCCGAGGAAGATCCGTTGCAGCATGCGCAGCATGAGTGCCGCCGTGATGATGATCCCGAGGAGGGCCAGGGCGGTCGGCACCGGCGCTGCGCCGAGGCTGCCGGCGAAGATCTGGAACTCGGCAATGAATCCTGAGAGGCCCGGCAACCCCAGAGAACCGAAAACCGCGAACGCCATCAGAAGGGCGAACTTCGGAGCGCTGCCCGCCAGCCCGCCATAGGAGCTCATCTCGTAGGTACCGCCGCGCTCGAACAGCACGCCGGCGAGCAGGAACATCGCACCGGTCAACAGTCCGTGGCTGACCATCTGGGTCACCGCGCCACTCACGGCGAGCGCCGCCGCGTTCTTGTCCGTCCCTGCGATGAGACCGGCGGCCCCGAGTCCCAAGATGACGTAGCCCATATGGTTCACGGAGGTGTAGGCGACCATGCGCTTGAAGTTTGTCTGTGCCATGGCGACAAGCGCGCCATAGAGCACGGAGACGAGCCCGACGATAACGAAGACCATGGCGTACTTCCGCCAGGCGTCAGGAAGCATCGGCATAGCGATGCGCACGAAACCGTAGGTCCCCATCTTGAGCAGGATTCCGGCCAGAATGACCGATCCGGCCGTTGGGGCATCCGTGTGTGCGGGTGGCAGCCAGGTGTGAAACGGCACCGTGGGGGTCTTGACCGCCAGACCGACACTGATCGCCAGTAGCACCCACCCGGCGAGAGCTGGGTTGCCTTTGAGCGGGTTCTGGCGCACCAGCTCGACCATGTCGAAGGTGTGCGGTGTGCTGCTCAGGTACAGGCCGATGAAGCCGAGGAGCAGGACGAGAGAACCGATAAACGTGTAGAGGAAGAACTGGAGCGCGGCTTTGGCCGCGCCCGCGTGCCCCCAACCCGCGATGATGAAATACATCGCAACGATGGAGAGGTCGAAGAAGACGAAGAAGACGATGAGGTCGAGGGAGACGAACAGCCCGGTCGAGAGGGTCTGCAGTAGCAGGAACAGGACGACGTAGGCGCGGGTCCGCTTCTGCTCGTGCTGCGAGTAGATGGCGCAGGCGAGGGAGAGCACGGCTGTCAGCGCCACCAGTGGCAGTGACAGCCCGTCCACTCCGATGTGATAACTGGCCCCGAGTGTCGGCATCCAGCGAAGGCTGACCTCGTAGGCGTACGTTCCGACACCGAGTTTCGGCGCACCGATCCACAGTCCCACCACGAGGGCAAGGTCAGCCGCAGTTGCCGCGATCCAGCTCCAGGAGAAGATCCGCGAGTACTCAGGGGGCACGAACAGCAGGCACAGCGCAACAGCCAGAGGAAGGAACACGATCAGAGAAAGCACGGTCACCTCGCGAGGACGAAGACGGCGGCAAGAGCGACCATGATCACGATCGACTGAGCGTAGTACTGGTGGATCAAACCTGTCTGAGGGCGTCGAGCGGATACAGCAAGCCTGCGTATGGAACCGGCGATGGCGCTGACTGCGCCCGCGACACCCCTTTCGAGTCGCTCCTCCACAATTCGGGAAGACCTGAGGGTCATCATGGCCGCAGCGTCCACTCCGCCTGCGATGACCCGGTCATCAAAGCGGGCGCACCCGTTCGCGAGCGCGACAGTTGGTCTCACGATGGTCGCCTGGAAGAATCGCTCGAGGCCAAGCCAGTCGCCTAGCCAGTCGGCTCCGATGATGAGCTTTCCGCTCTGGGCCAGACGCGCTGTCTGCATCCAGACCACCACAGCGAGGACAGCAGCGGCGAGCAGTGCCGACAGACCAAGCTCCCAGTACGCGGGACCCTCTGGTTTTGGGCTCTGCAACAGTCCCTGCCACTTTCCCGCGAGCGCGGGAATGGCCAGCACTCCGAGCCCGGCTGCGGCCGCCGCAAGCACCGGCAAGGGGAGAAGCTCGGCAACGGACGGCCCGTGCGCCCGACGGCTGGCCAGGTGAGCAGTCTCGGGTGCAGGTCGTGCCCACACCACGGCTAACGCTTTCGCCGCGTAGGCGGCGCTCAGTGCCGAAGCGGCCAACCCGACGCCATACAACGCGCCGGACGTGGGCAGAACCGCGGACAGAACCAGGTCCTTCGCCACCCAGATGGAGAACGGAGGCAGTCCGCCGAGCGTCAGGGCACCCACGGTAAAGGTGATACCAATCAGCCGATGTTCACGTGCGGCGCCTCGGAGCTGGACCAGGTCCTTCGTTCCGAGCCACGCCAACCACGCACCGGCGACGAGGAACAGCAGGCTCTTTGCCACGGCCTGGGCGACGAACTGCCCGGTACCTGCACTCACTCCTCCTGCGCCGGCGGCCAGCACGATAAAGCCAATCTGGGAGCACGTTGAAGCGGCCAACAACTGCTTGAGGTCGCGTTGGGCAACCGCGACCGCCGCCAGCATCAGGGCGGTCAGCGCGCCGATCCAGGCTACGACCGGGCCCAGCCACCCCGTTGCCGCCAGCCCGGGTTCGATACGCAGGAGCAGATACCCCCCCGCCGCAACCATGGTGGCCGAGTGAAGGAGCGCCGAGACAGGTGAAGGACCAGCCATGGCATGTGAAAGCCAAAAGCTGAACGGCAACTGCGCCGACTTTCCCAGAGCGGCCAGAACGAGGCCTGCGAGGGCGACGTCGCGCCAGGCACCGTCAGCTCCCGCCAGCGCCGAGAGCTGGAGGCCGCTCGCGCCGCCGGCCAGGGCGGCGCCGGCGGCCAGATACATCCCCAGATCTGCCGTTCTCGTGGTGATGAAGGCGACGCTCGCCGACCGCACCCGGTCGCCGTCAGGCCACCAGAAGCCGATCAGCGCATACGATGTCGCCCCCATCATCTCCCACGCCGCCAGAAGCGTGAAGATGGTCGTTGCGGTGACCGTCGCGAACATCGCGGCAACGAACACCAGCATCAATCCGAAGAATCGAGCCCTCGATTCGCCGGGGCCGATGTCACCGGTGGCGAAGACGATCACGGCGAGGAACACCCCTGCCACCGTGACGAGCAGGATTGCCGAGAGACCGTCTACGGCCAGACCCACCGAGATGCCGCTGAGAGCCGGCATGACCATGCTCGGACGTGAGAATGCCACAACAATGGACAGCGTCGCCTCGACGAGCGCGACGGAAACCGCGACGAACGGGGCGATTCCATTCGCACGACGGCCCCCTACGACGAGCACCGTGCCGACCATCGCGGGCGCGGCAACCAGGAGCAGCAGGAGCACGGGTTCCTAACCCTTCAGGTCCGAGGCAGAGTCAACCATGTCCACGTCGCGGGCCCGGAAGATGGCGGTGGCTATCGCAAAACCGATCGCCATCTCAACCGCCATGGCGGTGAGGGCCACCACCACGAGCGCCTCGGCATTCGGCCCACCCGGTACGACGAAGTACCAGAGCGCTGCGCCGGCGACGATGATGCCGCTGATCGCCAGTTCGAGGCCCATCATGATCATCACGATCGACTGCTGGCTGAGGAGTCCGTAAAGTCCGACCGCGAAGAGCGCAGAGGCCAAAATGAGGAAGAGGGATAACGTCATCGGCCCAGTTCCGTCCGAATCGGGCCATGGGGTGGTCTCGTTCGCAAGTCATCGCCGTAACGGTCGTAGCGTCCTCGCGCCTGCGCTAACACCACGACCGACACGATGGTCGCAAACAGCACGAGCCCGATGACCACCATGACGAGCATGTGCGGACCCATGAAGTCCAGCCCAATCATCTGAGTCGGGTCCACAGTGGATGGGACCCCGAACCGGGGCCACGGGGTGAGCACCGCACCGACCGCCAGTATGACGAACGCGCTTACGGAAATGATCAACGACATCTTGTTGTTGTGCACCATCTTCATCGGCATCAGGCCAGCCGGATTCATCATGTACATGATCATGAACACCAACATGATCATCATTTCCATGATCATCATCAGAATCACGATGACGCCGAGGAACGTCAGCCCCAACAAAAGGATTGGAACGGCGGCGAGGATGAAGGAGGCCAACAAAGCAAAGGTGGCACGAGCCATGGAGTTCACCCGAAACACCGCTATGCCCGCGGCCACCGACGCCAGCGCCGAAATCCCGAATATGGTCGTTTCAACCACCGGCAATCACATCCATCCGACGAGAACAAAAATTGACACGACCAACGCCTGCAAGAGTGTCAGCGGCATGAGAATCACCCAGCTGAGCTCGGTGAAACGCTCGATGCGGATGGTTGGCAGGCGGTGTCTGGCCCAGACCATGATGGCCAGCAGCAAGACGGTCTTGATGAGAATCCAGGCCCAACCGGGCAGCAGCGGTCCTGCATCGCCACCGAGAAAGAGCGGTACCGCCATCGCGGAGGCGACGGTGAGCATGAGGTAGCGGCCGACCAGGAAAACCAGTCGATCCACGCCTGAGAGCTGCGCCGCCGCGCCACCCGCCGCATCGCTGGCGATGGCCTGGCTGAACGGCCCCCAAAAAGCGAATGCCATGGCGGAGATCAGGAACATGAGGAACGCAACCGGCATCGAGACCGCGTACCAGAGAGTTCCCTGAGCGGCGGCAATCTCGCTGACATTCAGGGAGCCGGCCCCCACCCCGACCGCGATCAGCGAGAACATCTGCGGCAACTCGTAGGCAAGACCCTGGGCGAGGAACCGATTGGCGCCGATCAGCCCCCAGGCTGAATTCGAACCCCAGCCGACCATCCAGACGGCGACCCACGAGAACACCTCCATCGCGTTGAACCAGACGACGCCGACCGACATGTCAGTGATTGCCCTGGTGCCAAGCGGCAGGACGAGCGCTGCCATGATCGCGGCGAGCGGTAACAGCGCAGTGCCAATGCGGGCAAGGAGAACGTCAGATCCTGGGACAATGTTCCGCTGGCCGAGCAGCAGCCGGGCCACCTCACGTCCTGGAGACCCAAACGCTCCCACCCACGATGTCCCCGCCTGGCGGGAGCGCAACACTGACGAGTAAGCGGCCGTGCCGTAGCCCAGCACCCCGAGGAGGACCACCAGCAGCGGGATCACCCACAGCCCACCGTCAACCATGGCGCGCCAGGTGGGCTTGCGATCGCAATGCCTCGATATCAGGGTCGAGCGATGCCACGATCAATCGCACTGATGAGAGATCCTGACCAGTGACCAGAGACGGCAGCAGCGAGATCGCCGCGCGCGCTCGCGCAGCGCGCCCGGTCGTAGCCGAGGACCCCAAGGCGATCGACCCCCCGGGCGGCGGCGCAGCCACGGACAGGATCTCGTTAGTCCAACGAATCCAGCGTGCCGTCGCGTCTCCACGAAGTTCTTCATGAGGCTCGGTCGCGTCGACAATGCCCAGGCCGTTGGTCGACCAGCGCAGTGCTCGCGAACGGCGAACGCGGTGAATCCATCGCACGAACCTGGGATGAGAAGGCGCGTCAGGATCTGACGACAGTAACTCGTCTCGGAGCCAGCGGCCGGTGAGGGCCGCCGATTGCCACCCCGCCACAGCGAGGAGTCGCTGAAGCGAATCAGCTGCGGCAGCAGCCCCGAACCGTGCCGCAACAGTGGCGTCGTCGGCGGCGTGCATCCAGAAGGATCCGCCACCATTTTCGCCCATCACTTCCAGTTCTGCACTCTGCGCGATGTCACCCTGAAGGACGAGGCGAAGGACAAGTCCGGCGGGCCAGTCGGGCAACACAGGCCCCAGAGCAACGTGCAGCTGGTCGAGCTTCAGACCGTCACGATCATCTCCACGGACCGCCATCCCCAGACCTCCGACCATCCCCATATTGCCGTGGTCAGACCCCTGGTCGTGGTCTCCGCCGGACATCTCCATCGCGCCATGATCATGACCCCCAGCCGGCATCGTCATCGCAGCCTGATCATGACCCGCATCTGGCATGTCCATCGCGCCATGATCATGACCCCCAGCCGGCATGTCCATCGCGCCGCTCGCGCTCTCAACAGCGACCGCCTGCTCCTGCTCGCGGGTGGTTGCGTCCATGCGCAGAGCATCCAGGTCGAGGAGCGCGGACTTCGCTTCGTCAAGTTGCGCAGGAACAGCCTCCGGGGTCACAATCCGGATTCTCGACCTCGGACTCGGGATTTGATCCCATACCCGGTCGGTCATCGAGTTCATCTCGACCTCGCCGTCGCCGCACACAACGAGGATGTCGGCATCCGCGGGACTCAGTGCCTCGGCCCATCCGCGTTCCCTCAGGGCGCGCTCAACTGTCAGTCGGATCGCCGTCGAGCCCGGCACCGTGACGACAAACGCTCGCGGAACGGAGAGGCGCAGGAGCAGACGAGTCAACTCCACCGGAACGCACCCTCACGCCAGCTGTAGAGGACCGCGACAACGAGTACTGCGAGAAAGGTAAACATCTCGACCACAGCGCTCACGCCGACCTGGCGAATCGCGAGGACCCACGGGTACATGAACACCATTTCCATGTCGAAGATGAGAAATACGAGCGCGATCGTGTACCACCGCACGTGGAAGCGGGAGACAGCGTGCTCCTGCACCGGCAGTCCCGATAGGAAAGGTTGCTGTCGCAGGGGCTGGCGAGCGATGCGCCCAAGCGATGCGGCCCCGTAGAGCACTGCCAGGACCGCGAGTGAAACGGCAAAAAGAACAAACGCTGGCCAAAATCCCATGTCAGTACTCCCGGCTCTTCAACCTAAGGGGCAACGTGTTGCTCACGGCAGGGGCCGCCGGTGTTGGCGGGGACATGCGTAGCGTATCCATCGGCGTTCGAGGAAGTCTGCAGCGACGACGGTGCATACAGTGTGGCTGCCCAAGTCCTTCGGCCTGCACGAGAGTCCTTGCCAATGCGGCAGTGCGTGGTGGAGTCGTACCCTCAGGGTGTCAGGCTTCGGACAAGGACCTCGAGAAGGCGATCCGTGTGACGGCACTGCTCATGACCGGTTTCCCGGGGTTTCTCGGCTCTGCCCTGCTCCCTCGCCTGCTGGCGCGTCGCGAGGGAGTCCGGGCCATCTGCCTGGTCCAGTCCCAGCACCTGCCGACGGCGCAGCGTCGAGTCCGCGAGATCGAGGCCGCTCACCCGCACACACTCCACCGCGTGCAGCTGATCGAGGGAGACATCACCGCCCCGGACCTGGGGATCCATCAGACCGCTCGCGACGGACTCGAGGAGGTGAACGAGGTCTGGCACCTGGCTGCGATCTACGACCTTGCCGTCGCGGCGGCGATCGCCCGCCGGGTGAACGTCGATGGGACGTCGCGGATCCTGGAGTTCTGCCAGTCGCGCCCGAAGTTCAGCAGATTGCAGTACGTCAGCACGTGTTACGTCAGCGGTCGGTACGAGGGCGAGTTCACCGAGGACGCACTCGATGAGGGGCAGACCTTCCTCAACCACTACGAGTCCACGAAGTTCGACGCCGAGATGCTGGTCCGCGGGGCCATCGCGGAGGGTTTGCCGGCAACGGTCTACCGACCCGGAATTGTCGTCGGCGACTCCCGCACCGGCGAGACCCAGAAGTATGACGGCCCCTACTTTCTGGCCGCATTCATGCAGAGGCAGCTTCCCGTCGCCGTGGTCCCAGCCCTTGGCAACATTGATCGCGTCAAGGTGTCCCTGGTCCCCCGGGACTTCGTCATCGAGGCGATGGACCAGCTGTCCGTGCTCGACGAGTCAGTGGGGCGCACCTTCGCCCTCACCGACCCGAACCCGCCGACTGTGCGAGAGCTGGTCGACTTCTTCGCCAGCCACCTGGGCAAAACGGTGATCTGGGTGCCGCTGCCGCTGGGTATCACCCATGCGGCCGTCGGCTCGGTGCCCGGGCTCGAGCGCCTGCTCGGCCTGCCGGCCGAGGCGCTGGACTACTTCGCCTCGCCGACCACGTACTCCACGGTGAACACGATGGCTGTGCTGGCCGGAACCGGGCTGGAGTGCCCGCCGTTCACCAGCTACGCCGAAAGACTGCTGGACTTCATGGTCGACCACCCGGAAATCGGTTCCGCGGCGATGGTCTGAGCGCCAGGCGACCCGAGTCCGACGACAACACAAAGGGGAAAGATGTCAGGGGCCAATCCCACACTCATCGTCCAGGTCAGCCTGACCGGATCGGACCGCGACTACGACGAGCGCGTGACCTTCCTTGAGCACGACTTCAGGATCGTCCGGATGGGGACCAACGGTGACGTCGATGCCGCGGAGGCGCTTGTCCGGAAGTGGGCCGACGAGGCTGCCGCGATCGCCGTCACCGGCATCCGGGAAGCACGGGCTGCCGGGCTGTACGACGGGGAGCTGGCCGCAATCGAGCGGGTCAGGAGCGCCACCACGGCTGTGCCGGTGACCAACGGACATGCGCTGCGCGATGTCCTTCAGGAGTGGGCAATCCGACACGTCCACAACGAGATGCCCGGGTTCTTCAACAACGCCCGGATCGTGGTCCTTGGCGGGCTCAACCACGACCGCACCACCCGGATCCTTCGCGAGTTCACATCGAACCTGCAGTTCGCCGACCCGCTGCTGCGACTGAACCTACCGGCAAAGCTCGACTCCAACCCGGTCCTGGGACTGGCGGCGAACATCGGGCTGTGGCCTATGCGGAGGCTGCCGGGTCAGGTGCAGTCGATGATCAAGACACCCGGCCACCGAATCAGCAACGCGATGGCACGCATCGCCGCCCACGACTGCGACGTCGTAGTTGCCACCTACGACGAGCTGACCGGCTTCGGGCTGGAGACTCTGGCCGGCAAGACCATCGTCACCTCGGCCATCTCCGATGACCGGCTCGCCGACCTGGCCGGCCGCGGCGTCGACATGGTGCTCGACGCCACACCTCAGCCGTTCCACGTCACCGTGGTGACGGCTGTGCTCGAGGCCATGATGCTAGCCACCGCGTCCGGCTCCGGGACCCTTACCAATGACGATCTGCTCGACATGATCGTCTCTGCGGGCCTTGAGCCCCGGCTGCTCTACCCGAACGGGGCCAGACGGAAGAGCCGGTTCGCCTTCGTCATCCACCCGCTGTCGCAGAAGTTCTTCGAACACGTCGAGCCACTCGGGACGATCGCCAGGGTCGCGCCCCCCGTGGTGGTCGACGCGATCGAGAAGGCGATGGCGTACGCGCCGCCGTTCACGTACTCCCACGTCACCGGCATCACGTCGCCCACCGGTGCCGAGGCGGAGGGCTGGCTCATCTCGGTGGGCGGAACCCCCAAAGAGCTGATGGCCCACAGCCCCGAGTTCACCTACGCGCGGCTCCTCGCGGCGGCCGAGACCGCCCGAAAGCTCGGCGCACAGGTCATGGGGCTCGGCGCGTTCACCAAGGTCGTCGGGGACGCGGGTGTGACAGTAGCCAAGCAGTCTCCCCTGCCGATCACGACGGGCAACAGCTACAGCGCCTCCGGCGCCCTGTGGGCAGCGCACGAGGCGCTGACGCAGCTCGGGATCACCGAGCTCGATGACAAGGGACGGATCAAGGGCAAGGCCATGGTCGTGGGCGCAACCGGGGCCATCGGGTCGGTATGCGCCAGGCTGCTGGCACTCTCCAGCGATGAGCTGTGGCTCGTGTCGCCCGAGTCGGCGAAGCTGCTGGCACTCAAGCGCGACATCGAACGTGGCGACCCCCGGGCCAAGCTCCATGTGGCGGCCACCCCCAAAGCGCACCTCCGGGACATGGATCTCATCGTCACCGCAACCTCGGGGGCCGGTAAGCGAGTCCTGGACATCATGGCGGTCAAGCCAGGGTGCGTGATCACGGATGTGGCGCGGCCGCTGGACCTGTCGGCAGAGGATGTGGCGAAACGTCCCGATGTGCTCGTGGTCGAGTCCGGCGAGATCCAGCTGCCCGGCGACGTGAAGATGAAAAACATCGGCTTGCCGAAAGGCGTGGCTTACGCCTGCCTGGCCGAGACCGTCGTACTAGCCCTCGAAGGGCGCTACGAGACCTTCACGGTGGGCCGAAACATCGAGTGGGAGAAGGTCAAGGAGATCTACCAGCTGGGCCTCAAACACGGCATGAAGCTGGCGGCGATCTCCGGTGTCAACGGCGTCTTCACCACAGAGGATGTCGCCCGGATCCGTGAGCTCGCGCTGGAGCGCCGGGCCCAGTCCCTTGTGGCGGCCTTGGACAGCTGATCGGCTGCAGGCGCACCGTCTCTTGCACCGGTTCGTGGCCATCGCCGGGTCGCGCACGAGCAGCGGTGCTGGATGCCCTGCGTTGACCCACTCAAGAAAGTCCCGTTCCGAAGTCCAGCCGCGCCATCTGTGCGGGGGATTGACGTACCCCATCCCGCGGTGACAACTGGATGATCGACCTCTGGGAGGATCGGCTCATGAGAGCTTTGGTGAAGCGCACCGCAGGCCCCGGTCTTGAGCTGATGGAG
>JAYSQH010000223.1:0-1503 GCA_043721655.1 Phycicoccus sp.
CACAGCCCGTTCCGCACCGTGGGGCCCTCGAAGTCGAAGTGCACCAACAGGATTTGTCGGTCAGGATCCATGACCAGAGCTCTGACGGAGGGTCGCAGACGAACAACACCTGTCATGCGGTGTGAGCCCAGCGAGGCGGGCAGTTCTCCCCATGTGCCGTATGACGGATGGCCGCTAGCGTCGCCGCCAAGGGGTCACACGACCTCGAGCTGCTGGCCGATGCATTGAAGAGGTTCCTTGAGCGACTTGCTGGGAGCGAAGACCGATGTCCTGGACCAGGTCGCGGAGTCTCTGAGCGCCGACGCCCGAAGGATGCAGGACATCCACTCCCTCGCCCAACGCGCAGTGTTCGAGCTGCAGACCATCTGGAACGGCATCGACCTGGTGCAGCTGACTCGCCTCTGGGAACAGCAGGCATCGCCTCAGCTGGCCGCGGCGTCGGGCGCCTTGGACAGCTGCGCCATCCGACTGCGCACGCAGTCGGCCGCTCAGCGCGACGCCAGCCGCAGTGAGGTCACCGGCTTAGGCCGCCTCACAGGCCTCGGCCCGCTCCTCTTGTCGACTCTTCCTGTGCTGAACGTGTCGGTGGCTCCCCCTGCCCATGGGTCGCCGGGTGACAACGCCGCCTGGTGGAGGTCGCTGAGTCCGTTGCAGCAACAGCAGGTGATACAGGAACATCCCGAGTGGATCGGCAACCGTGACGGGGTCTCGTTCGCGGCCAGGGACCAGGCCAACAGGTCGATCCTCCCTGTGGATCGCGTCCGTCTCGAGGCCGAGAAGATGCGGCTCGAGACTGCTCTGGCGGAGAACTGGTTCGGGGGCGCCTTCACCAACGACGACGCGGCGTTGGACCACGTGAACGACAAGCTGGCTGCACTCGCCGCGATCGACGAGACGCTCGCGAAGGAGGGAGATCGCCAGCTGCTCCTCCTCGAGCTTTCGGCGCAGCGGGCGCAGGCAGCGATCGCGTGCGGCAACGTCGACATCGCCGACAATGTGGCGGTCCTCGTCCCGGGGCTGTCGGCCAGTGTGGCCGGCGGCATGGTGGACGGCGACCGGAACATGGAGCAGCTGAAGGCTCGGGCCGAGCTGGAGAGCAGGCGCGTGCACGCCGACAAGTCCGCTGCGACGGTGATGTGGTTCGGTTATCAGGCACCGCAAATGGGTTGGGACCTCGTCGGCGAGAACTCTGTGGCCGCCGACCACGCAGCCAGGGCCGGCGCCGCACTGCTGGTGCCCTTCCTCACGGGGATCGGCGCGGCCCGCGACGCAGACCCCCACCTGACCCTGCTCGCTCATTCCTACGGCTCGACGACGGCTGGCCTCGCGTTGCGGCAGAAGACGGGGGTGGACGACGCGGTGTTCTTCGGCTCTCCAGGGCTCGGCACCAGTCACCTGAGCGACCTGAACCTTGCGCCCGGTCACACGCACTACATCGAGGCCAGGCAGGACCCGGTGGGCGACCTCGGCTACTTCGGTGTCGACCCCTCGCACCTGGCGGGG
>JAYSQH010000224.1:0-5867 GCA_043721655.1 Phycicoccus sp.
CGGGCGAACGCGATGACGGCGGAGACGTCGCCAGATGAAGATGGCGGCGACTGGGACTGGCCATCGGACCCCGACCCCGACCCCGACCCCGATCCGGGACCTGGGGTGCCAGAACCCCGGGCCGCATCCCGCGCGGCACGGTCACGGGCGTCAGCACGAGCCTTGCCAGCAGCAGCGGCCCGGCGCTCGGCCTCTGCCTTGACAGCAGCAGTTGCGCGGCGCTGGGCCTCTGCCTTGGCAGCAGCAGCAGCGCGGCGCTGAGCCTCGGCCTTGAGGCCAGCCTGACGCTGGCGCTCAAGGGTGACCGAGGTGTTGCGCAAGGTCGCAAGCTGGGCGATCATCGCGCTCTGTTGTCTCGCGATGTTCGCGGTCTCGGCCGTGGCAAGGTCCACCTGCGCCTGGGCCGCTGCTCTCGCGGTCTCGGCCTCCTGGGCGGCAGCCAGCTGCTGTGCCTGCGCCTCGGCCGCCAGGCGTCGAAGGACTCCGGCCACCACCGAGGACGCGTCAGCATCTTGCATGATCTGGTTGCGGATGTCGCTGATCAGCTGGATGCCGGCTGCCCGGTCCAGTACTTCCTGGGGCCCCTTGCTGGACAGGAAGGCCTCGAGCTGACCGAGGTTTCCGCCTTCTCGATAGGTCGTGGCGGCGAACTGCCCGAGCTTGTCCGAGGCGATGTCAGCAATCTTCTGCGCTGCCGCAGCGCGTTCTCCCGCAGCCGTGGCGGCGTCGGTGCGCTCCTGGAGCAGGATGCGCGCCAGGTTGTAGTGCTCGGCCGCGGCCTCGGCGGCCGACTGGACCTCGACGAGACGGGCGTTGGATACCTTCAGCTGTCCTTCGACGACCGCGATCTGTGCGGCCTTGTCTCCAACTGCGGCCTGGGCGGCTTTGACCTGACCCGCCGAGGGATAGACCGGATCTGCGTGGGCGCTGAATATGGGAGCGGCAAGAGCAAGCACCATCGCGGCACTGGTCGCAGTGACCAGCCGGAACCTGATGGGCTGGAGCGTGCTCGCCACGGGTACGCCTCTCGATCAACAAACTGGGCCCGTTCAGCGTACGGTGGTCAACCACTCTGGGAACATCAGTCACACGAATCCCACATGCCCGTCGCCTCTCGTCCAGTCCCGCGCGGCGAGGTATTGCGAATGACACCGTTGTTTTTTTGCAGGTCACCGGTGCCGGGGTGGGCAGACGACCTCAGCACGCCCATACATAACAAGTTGGTAACGGAGCGCCTTTTCGCGCCGACCACGGGTCCGAGGACGGACCAGACTGTTCACTGCTCGTCGGCGAGCTCCAGCCGTACGCAGCAGCGAGACGGTCCGGGATCAAGGCAGGCCCGCAGACCCGTTCCGCCGAGACCCTCCAGAACACCTTCCAGGAGATGCAGGCTCATCCCGCAGACCACCTCGGCGTGCTCTTGGGCCAGGGCGTGGAACGGGCAGTTGTACAGGACGATGTCGCTGCCGGCGAACCGAGGCTCATACCCGTGATCCTCGAGCAGGCTGATCAGCAGGCCGGTGTCGCCCTGGCCGTACTGTTCAACAATCTGTTCGCGACACTCGTCGCGCACCATGGCCTGACCGAAGTCACGCGCTTGTCGGTCAAGAACCTCCCGGGGCGGCTCGCCGGACTGCTGGGCCTGGGCCACGGCGCCGGCCAACAGTCGTCCGGCCAGGTCGTACTCGCGCGGGGGCAGCGAGACCGAGACCTCGCGAGCGGAGCGCTGATACAGCTTGGCTGGGCGGCCCGCTCCGGGGCCTCTGCGCCCGGTGCGACGCGCGAATGAGATCGAGAGCAGGCCCAGGTCGGCCAGGCGGTCGAGATGGAAGGCCGCCGTGCGCAGCGGCACACCGAGCTCCGCCGCCAGGCCCTCACGACTGACCGCGGCGTCGTGATCAGCCACATAGTCGTAGATGCGCCTCCGGGTCGGCTCATCCAGACCCGCCACCGCCGCGACATCCGCACTGGCCTCCACAGCGGCTTCAGCAGCCGACTTGCTGGTCGCCTCGCCGGTCGCCTGACCAGTCCCCCGCAGATGTCTTCCCGGCGTCATGACGTTCACCTTCACACGAAATATATGTTGACGAGACCCCACTCTACCTTCTATCGTCAACGAACATCGCTTTTAGAAGGGATACGGCATGAGTCTCGCCAGGCCCGAGCACAAAATCACGGCACAGGTCATCGGACAGGACGACAGCCGACGTCTCCGTGTCGTCCACGACCGCGAACGGGTGAACCTGCCCGCCGCCGAAGTCGCCGTCCACGACCTGCTGATCGCGCTGGGCCGCGATCCCTCCTCGCCGCACCTGGTGGACACTCCCCGCCGGGTCGCTGAATCGTTCAAGGAGATGCTGACGGCACGGGAGTTCGACCTCACGACGTTTCCCAACGACGAGCACTACGACGAGCTGGTGCTGGCCCGGAACATCCCGGTGCAGTCGCTGTGTGAACACCACATGTTGCCCTTCTCCGGCGTCGCCCACGTCGGATACCTCCCCGGCGAGCGCATCCTCGGCCTGTCCAAGCTGGCGCGCGTGGTCGAGCTGTTCGCCCGCGACCTCCAGGTGCAGGAGCGGCTCACCACCCAGGTCGCGGACTGGTTGCAAGAGCACCTCGCCCCGCATGGAGTCGGCGTGGTGATCCAGGCCGAGCACATGTGCATGTCCATGCGTGGGGTCCAGGCCAAGGGGTCGCGCACGATCACGTCCTGTGTCCACGGACTGCTGCGTGAGGACGCACGCTCGCGCCAGGAGTTCTTCGCGCTCACGAGGGGGGCGTGATGACCTCGGAACAGACATTCGTCATCGTCGGCGCCAGCCTGGCCGGAGCCAAGGCTGCCGAGACACTGCGCGCTGAGGGCTTCGACGGCCGAGTGGTGCTGATCGGCGAGGAGACCGAGCGTCCCTATGAGCGCCCGATGCTGTCCAAGGAGTATCTGCGCGGGGACAAGCCGGCCGCCAAGCTGTACGTCCACGACGAGGGCTTCTACGCCGACAACGACATCCAGCTGCTGACCGGGACGCGTGTCGCGTCCTTCGACCCCGCTGCGCACGAGGTGACCCTGGGTGACGGCAGCCGTATGCCGTACAGCCGGCTGTTGCTGTCAACGGGCGCTTCCCCGCGGCGCCTCCCACTGCCAGGCACCGACCTGCCCGGGGTTCGGTATCTGCGCCAGATGGGAGACTCCGACGCCCTCCGTGTCGCCATCATCGCGGCCGGTCGCGTCGTCGTGATCGGCGCGGGCTGGATCGGCTCGGAGGTTGCCGCTTCGGCGCGCCAGCTGGGCGCCGAGGTCGCGATGGTGGCCCCCAGCCAGGTCCCCCTCGAGCGTGTTCTCGGGCCGGAGATCGGCGGTGTATATCGCGACCTGCATGCCGAGCACGGGGTCGACCTGCACCTGTCCACGCAGATCAACGCGATCGTCGGAACCGTTGCAGCGCAAGGCGTTCGCACGACCGACGGCTCGGTCATCGAGGGCGACCTCGTGGTCGTGGGAGTCGGTGTCTCACCACGGGACGAGCTAGCACGTGAGGCCGGGCTCACCGTCGAGAACGGAATCGTCGTGGACGAGTTCCTGCGCACCAGTGCCGCTGACATCTTCGCCGCCGGTGACGTTGCCGCGACCTGGAACCCTATGTACAACAGGCGAATTCGGATGGAGCACTGGGCCAACGCACTCAACCAGGGCCAGACCGCGGCCCGAAACATGCTGGGCCAGAACACGGCATACGCGAAGCTCCCCTACTTCTACTCCGACCAGTACGACCTGGGCATGGAGTACAACGGCTACGCCGCCGACTGGGACCGCGTCGTGGTGCGCAAAGGCACGTCCGTGCTGGAATTTCTTGCTTTCTGGCTCAAAGACGGGCGCGTCCTCGCCGCGATGAACGCCAACGTCTGGGACCAGGGGGACGGCATCAAAGCGCTCATCCGCAGTGGCGCAACGGTTGACGCCGACCGCCTGGCCGACCTTTCGGTCCCGCTGGCCGAGCTCGCCAGCTGACCGAGATCACCCGGGGGTAGGAGACGCGATTCTCGGCCTCACGCAGTCGCTTGCAGAGCCGCAACAGCTGCTCGGTTGACGCCAGGAACCGCCGGTGACGTTTGGCGCTGACCGTCACGCGATCAAAAGCACCCATTTCGACCACCATTATCCTCGAGCTCGAGTACCCTCCAGAGCCAAGGAGCGTCTGACAAGGGGAGGGGCAGGGATGAGCGCGGAGACAACTCAGTTCGGCCGGGAGCCAACCGCCGACCCCCTTCCTCAGGTCTCGATGGAGGCGCTGCTGGAGTCACTGGCTGGCTGGGCGCTTCATATCAACGAACGCGAACGACGCGTCGACGAGGACCAGCAAGACTCACTCCAACGGCCAGCGGGTTCTCGCCAAGAACAGGTCGGCCAACCGCGAGTCGAACGTCATCTCGGGCGCGATCGTTCGGGCACCTGACCTTCGAAAGGGTTCGGCCATGACCATTCTCTGGGACAACCATCCGGCTGCTGCTGAGAACTACCGCTTCGCCCTTGGCGAGCACATCGAGATCGTCGAGGCCGCGCAGTCGGTGATGCGTGCACTGGGCGCCAGCCCTGCCGAGCTGTTGGTCATCGTCGGGCCGGGGGTCGACATGACGTCCGCCTCAGCCCTGGCCGAAGAGGTCCGCCACGAGCGGCCGGAGGTCAGTGTGATCCTGCTGCGGCCCCGTCTTGAGGTGATGGTCCTGGCTCAGGCGCTGCGCGCCGGTTTCCGCGAGGTCGTCGCCTCCGATGACTTGACCTCGCTGTCCGAGGCGTGCCGGCGAAGCCTGGCGATCTCCCATCATCTGGCGGGGATCGCGGGTGCTGTCTCGACTCGTGAGGGCAAAGTCATCGTTGTCTTCAATGCCAAGGGTGGCTGCGGCAAGACGACGATAGCCACGAACGTGGGCGCCTACGTGGCCTCCACCGGCGCACGGGTTCTTCTTGTCGACCTCGACCTGGCCTTTGGCGATGTCGCCATCACCCTTGGGCTGCGTCCTGTGGCCACAGCCGGCGATCTGGTCTCGATGGCGGGCCACATCGACGAACAGGGTCTGGCCTCGGTGGTGACCACGCACGAGAGCGGGCTCGACGCCCTGTGCGCGCCAAGCAAACCCGGCGAGGCGGACGGCATCTCGGCGGCTTTGGTCAGTGAGCTCCTGAAGGTGTCGCGCCATTCGTATGACTACGTCATCGTCGACACGCCTCCGGCGTTCTCCGAGCACGTGATGGCGACGTTCGACGTTTGCGATCTGGCGGTCCTCCTCTCCACCCTGGACATCCCGTCGGTCAAGAACCTGCGACTCACCCTCGACACCCTCGACCAGCTTGGGTACCCCCGCGAAGCACGGGTCGCACTCCTGAACCGTTCCGATTCCAAGGTCGGCCTGACTGCTCACGACGTCGAGGTCATCAGCAAGCAATCGATAGCAGCGTTGATCCCCAGTAGCGTGTCGGTGCCATCCTCGGTGAACCGTGGAGTGCCGATCATCCTGGACGAACCCCAGCATCCCGTCTCGCGCGCCCTGCGGGCCTTCGCCGACCAGTACATCCTCAACCCCGATCAAGCGAGTCTGTCGAACACCCCGGAAGCCGGCGGGTCTCAGTCCCGGACCAGAAGCCTCCTACAACAGTCACGGCGCGAGATGCGCCTGTTCCGCAGTGGCGCCAAGAGGTGAGTCTTGCTGACCGCCTTCGTCTGACCTGCCTCCTCGACGACGGGTTTGTTCGCCCACGAAACCTGGGGTGACCGGTCTAGGAGGGGGCTAGGAGTCGCCGTGGTCGGCAGGTTCGAAGGTGTATGACCGGGTGGCGATGGCGAGGTGCCCCCTTGAGCCGCAGACGCGAC
>JAYSQH010000225.1:0-4172 GCA_043721655.1 Phycicoccus sp.
ACGGTGAGCCGGGGCTCGTCAGTCTGCTCGGCCTTGGCCGGGTCGACGGTCGCGAAGATCGTCGCGTGAGGGCTGATCACGCCGTCGGTGCCGCCTGACCACACGATCGGGATCTGGCTGACCTGCTCGGCCGGGGCGCCTTTGGCGATCAGCGCCTCACGGAAGGCCCGGTCGGCAAGGATCCGGGTGTAGTCGTTCACCCCGCCGTTGCCCTCGGTCTTGCCGATGATCGCGATCACCCGATTGGCCTCGAGGACGCCGTCATCGATCAGCTGGGTCAGCTCAGAGGAGTCCGAGACGCTGTGGATCGGGACCTTGCGGACCTCAATGGGCTCTGGCATCGGTGTCACCTTTCGTTGTCCTGCAATGGGTTTGCGATATCCGTGTCTGTGATCAACCGGTCTTTGAATCGTCGTTGTGTGAAGCGTCGTTGCGCGACGCGTCGGAGCGGCCTTCGATGACCGTCCCGAATGTGCCCGTGATCGCCGTCTCGATGTGATCAAGCGAGGTGATCACCGCCCGCTGCCCCCCCTGCTCGACAAACTGCATGGCGGCCGTGACCTTGGGGCCCATCGAGCCAGTGGCGAAATGGCCGGCGGCCGCGAGGTCGCGCATCTCGTCCAGGGTGACGGTGTGGATCGGCCTGGCGGCGTGGGTCTCAAAGCCGATGATCGCGTTGTCGACGTCGGTGGCGATGACGAGGACATCAGCACCCACGGAGCGGGCGAGCAGTGCCGCGGTGAGGTCCTTGTCGATGACCGCCTCCACGCCGCTCACGCCACCATCAGGATCACGCACCACCGGTATGCCGCCGCCACCGGCTGCGACCACGACGTATCCGGCGGCGATGAGGGTGAGAACCACGGGGGTCTCCAGAACCTCCATCGGCGCCGGTGAGGCGACGATGCGACGCCAGCCCTTGTCGCCGCGGTCCTGCCACACCTGTCCGTGGTCGATCAGCGTCTTGGCCTGGTCATGCGGCAGGAAGCGGCCGATCGGCTTGGTCGGGTCGGTGAAACCCGGGTCGCTGCCATCCACGCGGGCGCGGGTGACGATGGCCGTCACCCGGGGTTCGCAACCGCGCCGGCGCAGACTGCGTTCCAGGGCGTTGATGATCGTGAAGCCGATCGTGGCTTGCGTCTGGGCGCCGCACCAGTCCAGGGGCACCGGTGGGACGACCCCAGCTGCCAGCTCGTTCTTGACCAGGAGGTTGCCGACCTGGGGACCGTTGCCGTGCGTGATGACGACCTCGTGACCGGCCGCGATCAGCCCGGCCACGGACTCCATCGCACCGGCGATCGCGGTCTGCTGCGCCTTGGGGGTCGCACTGCCGTCGGCCGCGGTCATGGCATTCCCGCCAAGAGCGAGGAGAACCCGCACGACATACCTCTTTCTGTGTGGTCGGTTTCGGTCCAAGCGACTTTGCTCAGTTCAAACCGTTTTGGGGGCCGAATCTGCTGCCCGGGAGCGGTCTGAACTGAGCAATCTGGCCTCACGTGAGCAAAGCGCGGTCAAGTGTCACCCCAGCTGCCGGTAACGCGTCAACCTGGCCGCCAGCCTGTCGGCCGGGTCCGCGCGCAGCAGCACGCCCAGCTCGTGTGCGAGCACCTCGCTCAGCCGGGCAACGAACTGAGCCGGTTCGTCGGCCGCGTCGGGATGCTCGGCGACGATGCGGTCGACGATGCCGTCGCGGAGCAGATCGACGGAGCGCACCCCCTGTAAGGCGGCCAGCTCGGGGGCGTGGTCGATGTTGCGGTACAGGATCGCTGAGGCGCCCTCCGGCGGCAGCGGTGACAGCCAGGAGTGCTGGGCGCAGATGACACGGTCCGCGGGCATCAGCGCGAGCGCGCCGCCGCCGGTGCCCTGACCGAGAAGCACGCACAGGGTAGGCGCCTCGAGCATCACCAGCTCGGACAGACAACGGGCGATCTCACCAGCGATGCCGCCCTCCTCCGCCTCCTTGCTCAGCGCGGCCCCGGCCGTGTCAATGATGCTGACCAACGGCAGCTTGAGCTCACGGGCCATGCGCATCCCCCGACGCGCCTCGCGTAACCCGGCCGGGCCGAGGGGACGCTCCAGGGTCTGGTGGCGACGGTCCTGACCCAGCACGACGCAGGGTGCGCCGCCAAATCGCGCCAGGGCAATCAACAACGCCCGGTCCTGCTCCCCCTGGCCCGTCCCGTGCAGTGGGACCACATCGGTGGCGCCGAGCTTGAGCAGCGTTCTCACGCCTGGTCTTTCGGGCCGCCGCGAGCGCGTGATCGACTCCCAGGCAGGGACGTCCGGCAGGGTCTCCTGGGGCAGCTCGGGGATCGCGGGCAGCCCTTCGCGTGGAGCCATCAGCACGTTGAGCGCCCGGTTGGCGACCTCGGCGAGCGCGTCGAGCGTCATCACGGCGTCGACCAGCCCGCGCTCATAGAGGTTCTCCGCAACCTGCACACCCTCGGGGAACGGTGCGCCGTATAGCTCCTCATAGACGCGTGGCCCCAGGAAGCCGATCATGGCACCGGGCTCGGCCACGGTGACGTGACCCAGCGACCCCCAGGACGCCAGAACCCCGCCAGTCGTGGGGTGGCGCAGATAGACCAGATAGGGCAGCCCGGCTTCCTTGTGAGCGGTGACGGCCGACGAGATCTTGACCATGCCGACGAAGGCACTGGTGCCTTCCTGCATGCGGGTGCCGCCGGACGCGGGCGCGCCGATCAGCGGCAGTCCCTCGCGGGTCGCGCGCTCGACCGCCAGCACCAGGCGCTCGGCCGCGGCGTGACCTATCGACCCGGCCAGGAAGCGGAACTCGCTGGCCACGACGGCCACGGGCCGCCCCTGGAGGGTTCCCTGCCCGGTGATCAGGGCCTCGTCGGTGCCGGCCTTGATCTCGGCGGCAACCAGCTCCACGGCATAGTCACTTCCGGGTGCAGCCACCTGCTGGGGCTTGGTGTCCCAGCTCTGCCAGCTGCCGGCGTCCAGCACCGTGTCCAAGAGGTCGCGCGCACCCAGGCGTTCGACCTTTGTCATTGCCGGTCAGCTGTCGAGTCACCCGTCGAGTTGTCCGGCGTGTCAGCGGTTGTGTCGGTTGTCGAGAGCCCACCGTCGCGTTCGTCGAGCCAGTCGCGGACACTCTCGTTGTGCTGCCCCAACCCGGGCGGCGGCAGGTGCTGGGAGCGCCCACCGGCATACGAGAGGTCATCGAAGCGGAGGGGCGGGCCGGGAAGCTCGATCCTGCCGAGCACCGGATGGTCGACCTCGATGACCAGCCCCTGCGAGCGGGTCTGGTCCCACCCGTACACGCTGTCCAGCGTGCGAACCTGACCGGCCGGTATGCCGGTGGCCTCAAGTCGCGGCAGCAGATCGGCCAGCGCCTGGTCAGCGAAAACGGCGTTGACTGCAGCCACCACGGCCTCGCGGTTGCCGACTCGCTCGGCGTTGGTGGCAAAGCCCTCCGCCTTGGGGTCCAGCCCGAACTCGAGGGCAAACTTCTGCCAGAGCCCGTCGCTGCCGACAGCGATCTGCAGCGTCCCGTCGGCGCAGCTGAAAAGGCCGTACGGGACGATCGACGGGTGGTGGTTGCCCTGCCCGCGGGGGACCTCACCGGCGACCGTATAGCGCGCGCCCTGGAAGGCGTGGACGCCGACGACCGCGGCCAAAAGGCTTGTCCTGACTATCTTTCCGACGCCGGTGACGTTGCGCTCGTGCAGTGCGGCGACGATGCCGTACGCGCCGTACATCCCGGCGAGCAGATCGGCGATAGGGACCCCCACGCGGGTCGGGTGCTCCGGGTCCGGGCCGGTCAGGGACATCAGCCCGGCCTCACCCTGGGCGATCTGGTCGTAGCCTGCCCGGCCGCCTTCGGGTCCGTCGTGGCCGAAGCCGCTGATCGACAGGATCACCAGGCGCGGGTTGAGCTCGTGCAGCCGCTCGGCAGAGAACCCGAGCCGGTCCATCACTCCGGGCCGGAAGTTCTCGATCAACACGTCGGCATGCGTGGCCAGCCGAGCCAGCGTCGACACCCCGTCGCCGCTCTTGAGGTCGAGGGTGACCGACTCCTTGTTGCGGTTGCAGGACAAAAAGTAGGTCGAGATCGGGTCGTCTTCAGGGCCGACGAACGGAGGCCCCCAGCTGCGGGTGTCGTCGCCGTCGCCGGGAGTCTCGACCTTGATGACGCGCGCCCCGAG
>JAYSQH010000226.1:0-4462 GCA_043721655.1 Phycicoccus sp.
GGCCCAGGACCTGGTCCAGGAGACGCTCCCCGATGTCCACGAGTCCCCGGCCCCGGTTCTCATGATCTGCGCCAACTCCAAACGAGATGTCTGCTGCGCAGTTCGGGGTCGGTCGGTGGCCATCGAGACATCGTTGCGGCGTCCGGGCCAGGTGTGGGAGTGCTCACACATTGGAGGACACCGCTTTGCCCCCACTGGTGTCATCCTCCCCCACGGCCAGACCCTCGCTCGCCTCTCTGCCACAACAGCCGTCGCCGTGGTCGATGCAGCGGCGCGCGATGAAGTGCCCGTGGAACTGCTGGGTGCGGTATACGACCGGGGGCGCAGCCATCTCTCGCCTGCGGCACAAGCCGCCGAATCCGTGGTGCGACAGCGGGTCCAGGAACCAAACCTGCTTGCACTGGCGACCACGGCGACGGCGACGGCGCACGCAACCGGTGCGAACGCCTGGCTTTGCACGGTGCGTCATGTCGACGGTCGTCACTGGGACGTCGTCGCAGTTCGTCGTCCTGGCGCCGAGGACCGCCCCGAGTCCTGCGGCAAGATGCCCGTGCCGACCTGGGAGTGGTCGGTCCTCAGCGGAACCGGTCGATGAAACCGAGCATCCTCACCCATGCGTCTTCACAGGCAGACGTCCACTCGGTGAAGCCGCGATCGAAGAACGAGTGCGGCGCGCTGTCATACAGCACGTACTCGTGCTCTTTGCCGGCCTCGGTGAGGGCCCGGTCGAATGCTTCGTTGCCCTCGGGTGAGGTGGCCTGGTCGGCCCCCGCTGCCAGGACCAGCAAGGGGGCCGTCACCGCGGGAATGTCCCGAGCGACGCCTGCCGGTATGCCGTAGAACCCCATGCATCCGGCCGCTCCGAGATCAGTGGCAGCAAGTCGCCAGGACTCGGCCCCGAACTTGCAGAAGCCCAGAGTGAAGACCGGATCGTCGCTGCGCTCCCGCAACCGGGCGGCGGCCGCGTGCGCATCGGCCAGAACATGTTCTGGCTCAAGGGACTTCGCGTGCGGCATGTAGTCGAAGTCTTCGCCTCTGGGGCTGGTCCCCGCGGTCCGCCCGTACGGGTCAAGCGCCACGACGTCGACGCCGGCCAGCGCGAAGCTGAGCGCCAGATCGGTGTAGTACGGATGCATCCCCCGAATGTCCGGAAGGAGTATGAGGCTCGCGCCGCGACGGGTCAGGGGCACCGCGTCGAAGGCCGCGAAGCGGTTGCCGTCTTCGGCAGTCAGCTCGAGGCGCCCATGCTCACCGATCTCGCTGGATCTGGGTGGGTCAGGTGGGCGCTGGTCGTTGGTGAAGCACATGAACGCAGTCTCTCGCCTGCGTTGCCGCCGACGCCAGACCTGAACTGCCTGGCCCTACACACGCCGCCTGGAGGTCAGGCGTCAATACGCTGGCGATCCAGCTCGGCTGCCGAGTCGATGATGAAGTCCTTGCGTGGCGCGACGTCGTTGCCCATCAACAGGTCGAAGACCTGCTCTGCGACCTCGGCGTCCTTCAGGGTCACCCGTCTCAGTGTCCGGTGACGTGGGTCCATGGTCGTCTCGGCCAGCTGGTCGGCGTCCATCTCACCAAGTCCCTTGTAACGCTGCAGCGGCTGCTTCACCTTGCGGCCCTTCCGCTCCAGGGAGGACAGCATGGTGCGCATCTCGGCCTCGCTGTAGGTGTAGACGAGGTCGTTCTTCTTCCCGCCAGGGTTGATCACCTCTATGCGATGCAGAGGGGGCACCGCGGCGTAGACCCTCCCTGCCTGAACCATCGGACGCATGTACCGGAAGAACAGGGTCAGCAGGAGGGTGCGGATGTGAGCCCCGTCGACGTCTGCGTCGGTCATGATGATGACCTTGCCGTAGCGCGCGGCGTCGAGGTCGAACGAGCGGCCCGAGCCCGCGCCGATGACCTGCAGGATCGCCGCACACTCGGTGTTCTTCAACATCTCGCCGACCGATGCCTTCTGGACGTTGAGGATCTTGCCCCGGATCGGCAGCAGCGCCTGATGGTCCGAGGACCGGGCCAGCTTGGCGGTGCCGAGCGCGCTGTCACCTTCGACGATGAACAGCTCGGTCCGGTCGACGTCGCTGCTGCGACAGTCGGCCAGCTTGGCGGGCAGGGACGACGTCTCCAGGGCATTCTTGCGACGTTGGGTCTCCTTGTGCAGCCGTGCGCTGATCCGCGACTTCATCTCGGCAACGACCTTCTCGAGCAGCAGCGCCGACTGGGCCTTCTCACCGCGTTTGCTCGAGGTCAGCTTCGCGGTCAGCTCCTTCTCGATGACGTTGGCCACGATGGCCCGGACAGCGGACGTGCCCAGAACCTCCTTGGTCTGGCCCTCGAACTGCGGCTCGGCCAGACGCACGGTCACCACCGCCGTCAGGCCGGCCAGGATGTCTTCCTTGTCAACCTTGTCCGACCCGACCTTGAGCCGTCGGGAGTTGATCTCCAGCTGTTTGCGAAAGACCTTGAGCAGCGACTGTTCGAAGCCCATCATGTGGGTGCCGCCCTTGGGCGTGGCGATGATGTTGACGAACGACAGCGCCTTGGTCTCGTAGCCAGTGCCCCACCTCAGCGCGATGTCGATGCCGCAGTTGCGCTCGACCTCGGTGGGCGTCATGTGGCCCCGTGCGTCCAACACGGGCACGGTCTCGCGGAACGTCCCGGAGCCCTGCATCCGCCACACCTCGGTCAGGGCCGGGTCGACCGCCAGGAACTCGGCGAACTCGCTGATGCCGCCGTGGTGCAGAAACGTCTCCTCATGGGGCCCTTGCTCGCCCGGCGTGCCCTGCACGCCGCGCTCGTCACGGATCGTCAGGGTCAGACCCGGGACGAGGTAGGACGTCTGACGCGCCCGCGAGACCAGCTCGTCGTAGGTGACGGCCGCCTCGCTGATGAAGATCTGGTGGTCGGGCCAGTAGCGGACCCTGCTCCCGGTCCGGCCGCGGGCCGCCTTGCCGATGACGCGAAGCTCGCTGTTGTCCACGTATGCCGTGAAGCTCGCCTCCGGCGCCTTGGCGACCACGCCCTGCGCGCCCCTGACATCGTCAAAGACGCCGGGCTCACCGCGGCGGAAGCTCATGGCGTAGGTTTTCATCCCCCTGTCAACCTCGACGTCAAGGCGAGCGGAAAGCGCGTTGACCACCGAGGCGCCCACGCCGTGCAGGCCACCGGTGGCCATGTAGGAGCTCCCGCCGAACTTGCCGCCGGCGTGCAGCTTGGTGAAGACCACCTCGACCCCGGACAGACCAGTGCGTGGCTCCAGGTCAACCGGGATGCCTCGGCCGTTGTCGCGGACCTCCACCGAACCGTCCGCCCCAAGCACCACGTCGATCCGGTCACACACTCCAGCCAACGCCTCGTCCACCGCGTTGTCGATGATCTCCCACACACAGTGCATCAGCCCGCGCGAGTCGGTCGAGCCGATGTACATGCCGGGGCGCTTGCGAACTGCCTCAAGACCCTCGAGAACCTGTAGGTGGCGGGCCATGTATTCAGAGGTGCCAGCTTCAGATGTGCCAACCTCCGAGGTGCGGGCGCCTGACGCCCCGCCAGCCTTGGCGGTCTTGCTGGTGCGGGTGGCGATGGCCACGAACGTCCTCTCGGTGCAACGGAAGGCCGGCTTGGCCGGCACAGGGCTCCTTCGCAGGCTATCTCCCAGGGCAGACGACCAGCCGGCAGGCACGCGGAATACGGGCCTCACGAGCATTGCGCGGAGAGCGAAACGCGACGCGATCTTGTCCAGATGGCGTCTCAATGCACTTTGGGAAGCAATCCTCGTGTTTGACTGTTACAACCGGCGAATGGGTTTGTCGTCAACCGAAAATACCGAGGGAGAGAGTACGACGCACGAGGACCAGGTATCCGCGAGATGCGCTCATCAGGTGAAGACCGACGCAACGCCCAATACGACGAATGGATGGCTGACGTGACAACTGCACTGGCACCGACCTTGACCGCAGCCGACCGCTGCGACCGCTGTGGCGCCCAGGCCTATGTGCTCGCCCGCCTCACCTCCGGTGGTGAACTGATGTTCTGCGCGCACCACGGCCGCGAGCACCTGCCCAAGCTCGGTCCCCTCACAACCGAGATCCAGGACGAGACGAATCGTCTGCACGACACGCCAGCCTCAGCCGGCGTCCACGAACGCTAGATCCCGAGACCACCTGGTTTGCCACAGTCTGGTTCCCCATTGACTCAGGCCCACTCCCATGGAGTGGGCCTGAGTCATGTGTGGTCGCAGGTCGCGCGCTACTGCTGGTCGTTACTGCTGGTCGTTGCGGCGGCGATCCCAGCGATCTTCGAGGCGACGCTTGAGACTTTGTTTGTTCGCCTTGGACACGCTGCCTGAGTTGCGCGACTTGCCGGTCTTGCCTGCCGGCGCGTGCTCGTGCACGGTGCCGTCCTGGGCGACCGCACCCAGCTTGACCTTGGGCGCCTTGGCCGGCGTGATCGCATAGACGACACC
>JAYSQH010000227.1:0-1838 GCA_043721655.1 Phycicoccus sp.
GAGCCCGGCGAACAGGTCGGACTCCACCGGCTCGATCGGCACGTAGGACAACGCCGCCTCGAAGTCCTCAGTCGGCCAGATCTCCTTCTGCATCTGCAATGGGACCTTGAACCAGGTGCCGTCGGGGTCGACCTGGGTGGCGTGGGCCTGGAGCGCCTTGTCGCGCACCTCGAAGTAGTCCGCGCAGTCGATTTTCGTGGTGATGGTGCGCTCGCCGCGGTCCTCCCAGCGAGAGATCCATTCGCCGTAGGGGGACTCGATCCCCGCCGCTTCCATCGCATCGTGGTACGCGAGGATCCGGCCCTTGGTCAGCGTCTGGTTGTAGTAGATCTTCAGAGGCTGCCAAGCCTCGCCGCAGTGCTGGTATGCCGTCCGGTCACCGGCCGCGCCAAAGGCGGACATCGACACGGTGTGGCACATGACGTGGTCGGGGTGGGGGTAGCCGCCGTGCTCGTCATACGTGGTCATCACGTGCGGTTTGAAGTCCCTGACGACGCGCACCAGCGCCTCGGTCGTTACCTCGATCGGCTCGAGGGCGAAACAGCCCTCGGGAAGGGGCGGCAGCGGATCGCCCTCTGGAAGGCCGGAGTCCACGAAACCCAGCCAGGTGTGCTGGACGCCGAGGATCTGCTGGGCCTCGGCCATCTCACGGCGGCGAACCTCGGGCAGGTCGCGCAGGATCTCCGGGTCGTTCTTGAGCCCAGGGTTGAGGACGTCGCCGCGTTCGCCGCCTGTGCATGACACCACCAGGACATCAACGCCGTCGGCGACGTACCGGGCCATCGTGGCGGCGCCCTTGCTCGACTCGTCGTCGGGGTGCGCGTGCACCGCCATCAGTCGCAGTCTCTGATCCACGTACGCTCCTGCTCAGCGTGATAGACGGACAATCGCCTAGGCGCATCCTCTCACCCCAACCACGCCAGCTCCCCTCGGAAGGTGTTCCTCCGTGCCGATCCCCCGTCCCGCCCCCGGCAAGGCCAGAGCGTGGGTCCTGGGTTCCATCGCCATCGTGCTCGGCTCCGCCATAGCCGTCTGGTTCGGGCTCGCGAGCACGCTCGGCAAGCCGAGCTGGACCACCCTGAGCTATCACGTCGTCGATGACAGGACCGTGGACGTGACCTACCTCGTCAGCCGGCCAAGCGATCGCAACGTCAGCTGCGTGATCCGCGCCATGGACAAGGGGTTCGCCACGGTGGGCCTGCTGGGCGTCGACATTCCGGGCTCCGAGAGTCGGTCCGTGAAACTCACCACCAGGATCCACACCACGACCCGGGCGGTCACCGGCGTGGTCAAGTCCTGCTCCGTCGGCTGAGCTGGGCTTGTCGTCTGGGAAGGCTGGCTTTTTCCTGTGCACGAAGGGAGTTGGTATCATGGAGTCACACACCGTGGGTCTGGTCCCTGCCGATCGATCGGATCGAGGGTCCGGACCCGCTTGCTTGGCTCACGGCATACCGCTGGCTCTGGCGGACCGTTGCCAAGACCCCCGCACATGAGGAGCGAGACGTGACCGACACTGCGACGCCTGCTGCGAGCTACCTGACCCAGGAGGCCTACGACCGCCTCAAGGGCGAGTTGACCCAGCTCACCGGTGAAGGCCGCACCGAGATCTCCCAGAAGATCGAGGCTGCCCGCGACGAAGGTGACCTGAAGGAGAACGGCGGCTACCACGCAGCCAAGGAGGAGCAGGGCAAGATGGAGGCCCGGATCCGTCAGCTGACCCAGCTGCTGGAGAACGCCATCGTCGGGCACGCTCCCCAGGACGACGGCATCGTCGAGCCCGGCATGGTCGTGACCGTCAAGATGCTCGGCGACAAGCTGACCTTCCTGCTCGGCAGCCG
>JAYSQH010000228.1:0-8196 GCA_043721655.1 Phycicoccus sp.
TGCAGCGGCCCTCGTCGTCCTGCACACCCCACTCATGGGCCAGGCTGCGCACGATGCTGAGCCCTCGGCCGTCGGCGGACCACAGCGAGTGGGGTGCTGGATGCGGGGTGGTGGGTCCTCCGCCATCTGTCACCGCGACCTCGACCACCCCGTCGATGACCGTCCAGTCAACCTGGACGGTTCCGTCCGGTAGTGCTTTTGCGTGGCGAACGGCATTGGCAAACAGCTCGGAGATCACGATCTCGGCCTCGTCGACAACGGCGGCGCTCACCTCGAGGGCGCGCAACTCCGACACCAACGCACGCCGGACGTCAACCGCCGAGCTCATCTCCCATGGAACGCTCAGGGTCTGCACCGACATTGTGACCTCCTTGCGCATGGCGTTTCCGAGTCCCCGCCCACCCCGCATGTTAGTCCTTGCCAAAGACGCGCTCCCGGACAAAGGCGGGCCGGTTCGAGATGATCGCTTCGACTCCCAGCTCGAGACACCGGTCGATGTCGGGCTCGTCGTCGACCGGAAACACGTAGACCTGATGTCCGCGATCGTGCTGCCTCTTCACGGTCTTGGGCCAGCGTCGGATGATCTCCTTGTCCAGCCCGGCGATCCGCACGCCCTTTGGCAACGACCCGTCACGGAACCGCAAGGGCACGGAGCCCTCCATGAGGTAGACCAGCGGCACCTCCGGACACAGGTCTCTCATCCGGGCGACCGCCAACTGCGAAAAGGACATCACTCGCACGTATGGCCGACCCGGCCGGTAGGCGCGGTGCAACCCGAACTCGGTGAGGACCTTCGCGAGCTCACGCTCGACCTGGCCGGCATAGCGCGTGGGGTGCTTGGTCTCGATCACCAGCCCTACCTCGCGGCCGCAGCCCATCACCATCTCAATCAGGCGGTGCAGCGTGAGCAACATGTCGCGGTCGCGGTCGGCGTCCGGCATCTCGGCCTCGTCCAGAGAGGCCTGCTTCCAGGAGCCGAAGTCCAGCCCTTCGAGGGTGGCCAGCTCGAGCGTGGAAACCTTGCCTTTGCCATTCGAGGTGCGATCGACCCTGCGGTCGTGGACACAGACCAGGTGGGAGTCGGCGGTGAGCCGGACGTCGCACTCGAGGACGTCGGCACCTTCGTCGATGGCACGCTTGTAGGCCTTGAGGGTGTGCTCCGGAAGATCCTTGCTCGATCCTCGGTGGGCGATGATCAGAGGGGTGCGCCTTGCAGCCGGTAGGACTACTTCGTGCACATCACCATCTTGGCACTCCTGCTCCGCCCTGCCGTGCCGACACTCATGAACAGGGGGTTTAAGAACGGGGCGCCGAGCAAGAGCCACCCAGGACCGACAACCGCCGAACGAGGTCAGCGGTGCCCAAGGCTGGAGCCGGCCGAGAACGCGGCAGCGCCACCCCGCGACGAAGACGTGGAGTAGACCGAGGACGAACCACCCTGTCCGCCCGAGCGCTTGGCACCCTGCGACGACGCTCGCTTGGCGCCCGATGATCGCTGAGCTGCCTCACCGGATGAACCGCGGGAGGAACCACCGCCAGCGCTCGTACTGCGGCCGGATCCGTGACGCGGGGCCCCACTTCGTCCCCCAGCCGACCGGCCACCAGTGGCTCGGCCGCCGCCTGAACGCGCGCCGTTCGAACGGCTTCCGCCGCCTGAACCGCCACGTCGGGATGCATTGCCCTCGTCGGTGGTGAGCACGAGAGGCGCGGTGAAGGTGCGCTCGCCGGGCGCCAGCTGCTTGAGCAGGGGGTGGTGGGCGTCCAGTCGAGTCGTGGTTGCCTTGATGCCGGCCCTGCGCGTCAGGTCACGAACATCAGCCACCTGGTCGTCGGTCATCAGTGTGATCACGGTGCCCTCGGCGCCGGCGCGGGCGGTGCGACCAGAGCGGTGCAGGTAGGCCTTGTGCTCCATCGGCGGGTCAGCGTGAATCACCAGTGCGACGTCGTCGACATGGATGCCACGAGCCGCGATGTCAGTGGCCACAAGGGTTCTCGCCGCTCCGCTCTGGAATGCGTCCATGTTGCGGGTGCGCGCGTTCTGCGACAGGTTGCCGTGAAGCTCCACGGTCGGGACCCCAGATGCGTTGAGCTGTTTGGAGAGCTTCTTGGCACCGTGCTTGGTGCGGGTGAACACCATCGTGCGCCCGGGAGCCGACGCGAGGTCGACCAGAACTGGGAGGCGAGCGTCGCTGTGCACGTGGAAGATGTGGTGCGCCATCGTCGAGATCGGCGACTGGACCGAGTCCGCGCTGTGCGTCACGGGGTTGTTGAGAAAACGCTTGACGATCACGTCGACACCGGCGTCCAGCGTGGCTGAGAACAACATCCGCTGTCCCGTCCGGGGGGTGCGGTCCATGATCCGTCGCACGCAGGGCAGAAAGCCGAGGTCGGCCATGTGGTCGGCTTCGTCAAGGATGGTGATCTCGACGGCATCCAGGGTCAGGGCCCCCTGGCTGATCAGGTCCTCGAGGCGTCCGGGGCAGGCGACGACGACGTCGACACCGGCACGGAGGGCGCTGACCTGCGGGTTCTGGCCGACGCCACCGAAGATGGTCATGCTCTTGATCCCCAGCGGCTTGGCCAACGGGGCCATGGCCGCCTCGATCTGGCTGGCCAGCTCGCGGGTCGGGGCCAGGATGAGAACTCGCGGCTTGCGGGGCTGGCGCGAGGTGTTGCTGGCGGCCAGTCGGGTGAGCAGGGGAAGCAGGAAGGCGTAGGTCTTGCCCGAGCCGGTGCGGCCACGGCCTAGGACATCGCGACCCGCGAGGGAGTCGGGAAGGGTTGCCGCCTGGATGGGGGTCGGGACGGTGATTCCTGCCGCCGTGAGAACGGTGGTCAGGGAAGCGGGCACGCCAAGGCTAGCGAAAGTGGTGTCAGAAGACACAGGTGGGTACTCCATAGGTATGAGAAAGGGTCGTTCTGCCCGGCGCAAACCCATGTGGTCGCGGCGCGTGGCTATCGACATAAAAAAGCAGGTCCGAGGCAGAACTGTGCGGACCGCTTTCATAAGTCTAGGGGATCACAGGGACATCGATGACACATCTCTGCCGCAGCCGACCTTGGTCGACGGCTGATCCGTGCTCAGTCCTGCCCGCCCATGTCCACCGAATATCCCTCATACATGAGGTCCGAGCCGCGCTGGCGATGGCGAACCAGGGCGGCGATCAGGGTGGTGCCGCGCTCTCGTACATCGTCGAGATCGTCCAGCATAGAGTCACCCCTTGCGAACGACCCGGCCGCCTGACCCACCAAGGTGAGGAGCTCCGACATGAGCTCGGTCAGCGTCGCGTGGTCCTGGGTGAGCCTCTCAACCTGGTAGGCCAGTCTCGGTGTCGACTGGATCACCCGGCCGTACAGACCGTCTGGTCCTTCGGTGAGGTCAACGTGGTCTCGGAAGTCGCCGGACAGCTCCAGCAATCTGGCGGAGACCTTCTGAACCCACTCCATCGGCCCGCTCGGGATCGGTGCCGCGAGGGCTTTCTCCAGCGCGTTGATCGCCCCGAGCAACTCTGCCCGACGCTGACGCAACACCTTCAGGTGCTCAGCCTCGGTGCCGACGTCGGTTCTGGCCTGCGGGTCTGCCGCTGCGGTGGTCACCCCTGCAGTCTGCTGCGCGCGATGCCAGCAGTCCAGTCGGGGTACGCATCCCAGGGCAGCGCAGCGTCTATCCGTTCGCGAGCAGATAGCGGCCGAAGTGCGGGACGGTGAAGGCGATCCGCCCACGCTCGCCGCTGTAGATGAGGCCCTTCTTGAGCAGCGCGTCGCGTGCCACCGACAGAGACTGCGGCTTGCGGTCGAGGACAGCTGCCACCGACGCCGTGGTCACCGACTCGATGTCGTCCAGGCGGAGCCCACCCGGGTCCTGTGCGGCGACCTGGGCCGCGTCGGCCATCGCGCGAAGGTACTCGCGCTCGCCCGGTGTAGCCCGTTCGTAACGTGATCCGAAGAAGCCCAGAGCGAGCTCTGCTTCGGCCTCTGGTGCGGCGACCCTGATGTCCTCGAGCGTGATCGGCGACGAAGGGGCGCTGTCCCAGGCGACCTTGCCGTAGGCCTGGATGAAGTACGGGTAGCCACCGGTGGCGGCATACATGGCCCGGAGGGCGTCCAGATGGAACTCTGCGCCCTCGCCCTTGGCCGGCGACTGCAACGCAAGGTCGGCGGCGCAACGGTCGAGGCGGTCGATCCGCGAGTACTTGAAGAGCCGCTCGCTGTATGACTTGCTGGCGCTCAGAACCGCTGGCAGATGGGGCAGCCCGGCTCCGACGACGATGACCGGAAGGCCGCTCTGGCTGATCTCGTGACACGCCGCACACAAGGCAGAGACATCCTCGGGCCCCAGATCCTGCATCTCGTCGATGAAGATCGCCACGCCCCTGCCGACGTCTGCGGCGAGTCCCCCCACGTCGGTCAACAGCTCGACCAGGTCGATCTCGATGTCTCCTGAGTCGGCCCGCCCGGACACCGCGGCGACGTCAATCCCGGGGCTCCACCGATCACGAAGCCTCGCGGTCGGAGCCGCGTCGCGCTGGGCGAAAGCCTTGATGACGCCCAGAACGTAGTCGACCTCGTCGCCCTGGGGATGGCCGAGCTCGCGGACGGCAACGTGCAGCGCTGCGCTGATCGGTCGCCGAAGCCGCTGGTCGGGACGTGCCTCGAGCTTGCCCGTGCCCCAGTGCGCGCGGACCGCTGCTGACCGCAGCGCATTGAGCAACACGGTCTTACCGACGCCACGCAGCCCGGTCAGGACGATCGAGCGTTCGGGCTTGGATCTGGCCACGCGCTCGAGCACCACGGCGAAGGCTTGCAGCTGGTCATCTCGACCGGCCAGTTCAGGCGGGCGCTGGCCGGCTCCAGGGGCATACGGATTTCGGATGGGGTCCACGATCGCAGGCTATCCGGGCGTATCGCCTTTTCCTGAGACATAGCGAGAGACCATAATCGTGTCGCATCCGTCAACGTGTGGTGCTGGCCAGGTTGGCTGGATATCAGTGAGGCCTTCAGGTTTCGGCGTGTCCGCACGGCTTGGCTCTCCCAGCCGGTCTACATTTCTCGGAATCATCACCGAACAGGGGAGCATCATGATGAGGTTCAGCACAGGGGTGGTCGCCGTCGCCAACGCCGTCTTGTCCCTGGCGGGGCCGGCGGCATGAGCATCACAACGAATCGTGATGAAGCTCATGCCGCCAAAGGGGACGACATCTTCGCGAGGGTGACCCCGGCAGAACTAGCCAAGCTCACCACTCTCGCGGACGCGTTCCTGGACGGCGTGGTGACCGTCGCCGACGTGGACGGGATGTCCCCCGATGGTTGGCTGAGTCTCATCGCCTCGCGGCGAACCGCCTGATCTCAACCGCACACCAACGTCGCGATCCTCCATACAGGACGGTCATTTCAGCAACCGTGACATGCGCCGGTCCGCGAGCGGTTTGCCGCCGGTCTGACACGTTGCGCAGTATTGCAGGGACGAGTCGGCGAACGACACCTCGCGCACCGTGTCGACACAGACAGGGCACGGTTGACCGGTACGACCATGAACCCGCATCCCTGCCCGTTTCGCATCCTTCAGCTCCTTGGCCGGTTTCCCCGATGCGGCAGCAACTGCCTCGGCGAGCGTGTGGCACAACGCGGCATACAGCCTCTGGACCTGTTCCTCGTCCAGGTTGCTGGCCAGCGCAAACGGTGAGAGTCGCGCGACGTGCAGCACCTCGTCGGAGTAAGCATTGCCCACGCCAGCGAGGAATCCCTGGTCTTTCAGCAGCCCCTTGATCTGAGTGCGGCGACCCTCGAGCAGTGCGGCGAAGTCGTCGACCGTGAAGTCGGCGGCCATCGGATCAGGCCCCAGGCGTGCGATTCCCGGCACCTGTGCAGGGTCGTGCACGATGTATGCCGCGAGCCGCTTGCGTGTCCCGGCCTCGGTGAGGTCAAAGCCACTTCCGTCAGAAAGCCTGCAGCGCAACGCAATTGGCGACTTGCCAGCCCTGATCGTGGTGGCGGAAAGCGCATCAGACCAGCGCAGCCAACCGGCGCGGGCCAGGTGAAACACCAGGTGGAGCCCCTCGGCCTCGATGTCGATGAACTTGCCATGACGGGAGACATCGCTGATCGGCAGTCCGTGAAGCGAGGAGGGAGCCGGGTCGTAGGTCTTCAGCACACTGATCGAACCCAGCTCGATACCGACGATCGCATGGCCGGCGGCACGCTCGCGAAGGAAGTCGACGAGCGCCTGGACCTCGGGAAGCTCGGGCACCTGCCCATTCTCGTCCCGGCGGCCGGTCCGGCAACCCCTGATCTCGCGGTCGGTCGATGTCGCGGATCAGGGGTTTGTAGCGGATCAGGGTTTGCAGGGGGATCAGGGTCGAAGTGCCTTGAGCTGACGTACGAGGCCATAGCCATCGGGCGCACGACACACCGGAACATGGCGTTCCACCCGAGGCGCGAACTCTTCGTTGGACACCGGTATGCCGTGCGAGAGTACCTGCTCGGCCGGACTGAGCTCCCGAATCGCAATGGCCTCAACGACATCGGGACGATCGCGCGCGAAGTCGCCATAGATCTTGGGGTCGTGCTGTCCGTCATCCCCGACGAGAAGCCAACGGATCTTCGGGAACTCGCGAGCCAACCGGTGCAGGGCCTCGGTCTTGTGGTCCTGCCCGCTGCGGAACCAGCCTGTGTTGGTGGGACCCCAGTCGGTCATCAGCATCGGACCGGCCGGATAGCCGTGACGTTTGAAGAAGCGCGTCAACGTGGGAGCGGTGTTCCAGGCGCCGGTGGACAGATAGAAGATCGGCGCGCCGGGGTTCTCTGCGAGCAGGGTGCGGTACATCGGTGCCATGCCGGGCACCAGGTGACGCGCGGTCTCCTGTCGCACGAAGGTGTTCCAGGCTGCGATCAGCGGACGTGGCAGGGACGTGGAGATGACCGTGTCGTCGATGTCACTCACGAGTCCGAACCGGGTCTCGCGGTCGATGATAAGCACCGCTGCCTTGACCGGCTCGCCGCCCTCTGGCTCGATCGTGATCGCGTGCCAGCCCGGCTCGAGGCCTGGTTTGGGGATCACCACATCGATGTAGCCGCTGCGGTCCGAGGACGTCTGGATCGTGCGTTCACCGACGGTAACGCTGACCCGAACGTTCATGGCTCCGGCGGTGACGAAGGCTCGCCAGCCACGCTGCTCGTTCGCCGTGCCCCTGAAGTCGCGCATGATCCCGACCGCCTCACTGACTTCTGGCGGTCCGACCAGACGGCTCAGCAGCACCCGTCCGAGAACCCTCACGAAGTCCTGGCTGCCGTAGCCCGTGTGGCTGATCGTGCGCGTGCCCCAACCACGACCACGCATCAGGGCATTCGAGCGGCGGTGGAAGGCATCCTCGATCAGTGCCGCCGCATGGGGTCTTGCCATGCTTAAAACGTATCGCGACCGCGCGAAAAACGACCCATCCTCCCGACGGGTTTAGTCAGGAGGTCGGCTTGGCATACGCCGTAGATGCCGTGTCGAGCAGGATGCACGGCTCGTTGCCCACCGTCCATGCGTCATGTCCCGGTTCCAGGACGAACACGTCCCCGGCCCGGATAGTCAGCTAGGTGCCATCGTCCGAGCGCACTGTCATCTGTCCGGACTGACAGATGCCTGTGTGTCGTGACATGCAGGAGTCGGTCCCCGCGATCGCCTTGACGTCGTTGGACCACCGCCAGCCGGGCTCGAATGTCCCTTTGAGCAACGTGAAGTCACCAAGGGTGACCACTTTGGCGTAGCCGTTCTGCTGGAACTTCCGGGTCTCGTCCGGAGCGTCGATGTGGCGCGAGTGCATCTGGCCCATGGTGTCTCTCCTTTGCGTGTGCCAGGGATCAGGTCCTGGGTGCATTCCCGTGATCGGCAATTCTCCCTCAGTTCGGTCCGCCGCATTTACCACACTTGACGCACGAAACAGACTCTTGTTGCGCGACGATCGGCGCATGCCCGCGCACGAGATTCGGCGCACGCCTTCTCACCCGCGGCGGTGCTCAGGCGTAGTAGCGAAAGACCAGGTCGGCGACGCACGGCGGCTTGGTCTGCCCCTCGGTCTCGTACGCCATGTGGTAGACGACCTCGACCCCTCCAGAGACGTCCTTGACCTCGGCCACCGAGACGTGCATCCGCACGCGAGAGCCGACCAGCACCGGGGCGGGGAACCGGACCTTGTTGACGCCGTAGTTGAT
>JAYSQH010000229.1:0-2985 GCA_043721655.1 Phycicoccus sp.
CGCCACCTGTTGGGCGGCGAGATCCCGCTCGACCCCGTCGCTGCCCGCGTCGGCATCGAGGAGATCGCCGGCCGGCTCAACCTCACGCCCGACGCATGCGCCGTGGGGATCCTGGAGATCTCGGCCTGGAACCAGGCCAACGCGCTGCGCCAGATCTCGGTCAAGCGTGGCCTCGACGTCAGGGACTTCACCCTCGCCACCTTCGGCGGCTCCGGCTCACTGCTGGCCTGCCGGCTGGTCGACATCCTCGACCTCGCCGGGGTGGTCGTGGCCCAGAACCCCGGCAACGTCTCGGCGTTCGGGCTGCTGACTGTGGACGTCAGGAACGACTACGTGCAGACCGCCGTGTGCAAGCACGACCGGCTCGAGTACGCCTCTGTCGAAAAGATATTCGGCGAGCTGACCGGGCGAGCCGGCGAGGCGCTGGACGCCGAGGGCTTCGCTCGCGGCGACCACCATTTCATCAGGACCGTCGATCTGCGCTACTTCGGCCAGGCGTTCGAGGTGCGGGTCAACGTCCCCGAGGGCGTGGTCGACGCAGACTTCGCCGACGCTGTCGCGACCTCTTTCCACGACGCACACCGGGCGCTCTACGGATACGACTTCCGGGACGACGCGCGCCAGCAGGTCGAGTGGGTCAACCTGCGGGTCACCGGAATCGGTCCGATCGCCCGGCCTACGCTGACTCAGGTCAACGCCCAGGATGGGCTTGGGGTCGCCGCCGCGGGCAGTGTCGAGGTCGGCGCCGAGCGGGCTCGCACCGGCACTCGCAGTATCTGTTTCGAACCCGCCGACGGCTACGTGGACACCGGCATCTACTGGCGGCCCGACCTGCGCTCAGGAGACGAGCTGAGGGGCCCGGTGATCATCGAGGAGTACGGATCCACCGCCCCTGTCCACCCCGGCTTCGACGTCCGCGTCGACACGTACGGCAACCTCGTGATCACCAGGGAGAGCGCGAAGTGAGCCCCGAGACGACAGTCACCGCAACCCATCTCGTCGATCCGATCACGGTCGAGATCATCCAGGGCACTCTGGCCAGCGTCGAGATGGAGGTCGAGACCGCCATCGCGCGGACCTCCCGATCCCCGATGATCCGCGACGCGCACGACTTCCGTGCGGGCATTCACGACCGGCAACTGCGCAAGCTCACCGGTCGGTCATACAGCGCCCTTGTACATCCGATCGTGCGCGACTATCCGCTGGACACCATGCACGAGGGTGACGTCTTCTTCCACAACGACGTCTACGCGTCCGAGGGCGGCATCGGCCACCTGCCGGACCTGTGCGTGACCGTCCCTGTGTTCCATGAGGGCGTCGTCGTGGCGTTCGTCCAGGCGTTCGGCCACCATGACGACATCGGCGGTGCGTGCCCCGGTTCGATGCCCTCCAGCGCCACCAGCGTGTTCGAGGAGGGGCTCATGGTGCCCCCGATTCGCCTGTGGGACAGGGGAGTTCCCAACGAGGCCGCGCTCAAGATCATGACCCGCAACTCCCGAATGCCGGAGTCGCTGGCCGCCGATCTCGACGCAGAGTGCTCCGCCTGCCTGATGGGCGCGGCCCGCCTCTCGGACGTGTTCACGCGGTACGGTCGCGACACGGTGGAGGCCGCGTTCGACGCGATCCTGGATAAGACGACCGAGACCTACCGGCGCGAGATCCTGTCCAAGATCCCAGATGGCGAGTACGTCTGGGAGGACTATGCAGAGCACGACGGCGTCGACGCGCCCAGGCTGCATACCCAGCGAATCACGTTGACCAAGACCAGTACTGGCGGTCCTGGGGATGGTCCTGACGGTGGCCCCAAGCTGGTCATCGACTTCACCGGCACGGCCCCGCAGGCCAAGGGGCCGATCAACCACTGCGGCGACTACGCAGATGGCAACTTCCTGAAGAAGTGGCTCGCCCCGATCCTGCGCAACCTGGCCGACACTCCCGAGCGGATGGCTGAGCTCGACGTCAACGAGGGCGTCGTGCCGTTGATCGAGATGAGGTTCCCGGAGAAGGGCACCTTGTTGACCCCGATCTTCCCCGCGCCCACCAACGCCCGCACCTTCGTGATCCTGCGGCTGCTCGGAGTCCTGGCTGGCGTGATCGCCAAGGCGGTGGACGGCAAGATGCCGGCGGACCAGGAGACGATCCGCTACACCGGCGTCTATGGCCAGGACCGTGACGGCAACGACTACCTCATGCGCGAGGTGCTCGGCGGTGGCTCGGGCGGTCGGTACTACGCCGACGGTGAGGACACGATCCACGTCGTGCCGGACTCGCGGAACCTGCCGACCGAGTTCACCGAGAGCCGGTTCCCATTCCTGGTCGAGCGTCTCGGCCTCTCGGTCGACTCCGGCGGTCCCGGTCGCTACCGCGGTGGCCTCGGCTACGAGAAGCACCTGCGCATGCTCAAAGACGGCAACTTCATGTCCATCGCGGACCGCTCGATCCTGGCCTGCTGGGGAGTCAAGGGCGGCAAGGCCGGGCGGTCCTTCCAGGTGACCATCGACGTTGGCGGGCCTAACGAGCGTGAGGTCGACGCCCTCGCCGACAAGGAGCCGGTGCTCGCCGGTGAGGTGATCAGGATCCGCACCACCGGTGGCGGGGGCTGGGGTGACCCGCTCGAGCGGCCGTATGACGAGGTCGAGCGTGACCTGAGCTGGGGCAAGGTCTCCTTCGAGGGAGCCCGGGCTGGCTACGGGGTAGTGGCAAGCGGTACCAGGGAGTCCGTCGTGATCAACGCCGCAGCATCCGACGCCCTTCGCGAGTCGCAGCGTTCGCAGCGTTCGGACCAGGAGCCGTTCTTCGACCGGGGGCCGGGCTACGCCGAGCTCTCCGGTGGAGCGACCTCGGCATCAGTCGACTGGCTGTGACAACACCCGTGACAACATCCGTGACAACATCCGTGACGCAGGCCGGACCATTGGGCGACATCGTGGTCATCGACCTGTCCCGTGCCCTGGCCGGCCCCCATGCCGCCATGATGCTGGGCGA
>JAYSQH010000230.1:0-10990 GCA_043721655.1 Phycicoccus sp.
TGACTTTGTCCTCACCCTCTCGTCCGCGACTGTCGAGCAGAACGCCGCGGCCAGCGCGCTCCACCAGGAGGTGACGGCTGCCTACGTCGCCGCGCTGAAGGCTGTTGAGCACTCCATGAGTGACGGGACTCTGTTGCGTGGGGAGGTCCTCGCGCGTTGGCAGGAGTTCGTCGGCACCGGCGAGTTCCTGCGTCAGGTCGAGGCGGGTATCTCTCGCCTGCGCGACCGGATCACCGCTGCAGTCAAAGGCAACCCGCCGCCGACATCAGATCTGGGGGAGGCGCTGCAGTCCGGCGTCGCCGAGCTGTTGATCGCCCAAGGGCGGGGCGCGTCCGCGACCATCCTGCGTCGTTGGCGCCAGCTGCCAGGTGGTCCCCAGCTGGTTGGGGTAAATCCCGAGCTGGCCGCCTCTGAGCCGGAGGACACGGCCAAGGTCGAGCGACTCGTGCGTGACTGGCAGGGCGAGCTCCTCGATCTGGTCCGTGTCGAGGGCAATGACCGGCGTACCACAGCACGCGTGCTCTCCTTTGGTGCCAACGGTGTTGGCGTCATTCTCATGCTCCTGGTATTCAGCCACACCGGCGGCATCACGGGCGGCGAGGTGGGCATCGCCGGGGGCTCAGCCGTTCTGGCCCAGCGCATCCTGGAGGCCATCTTCGGCGACCAGGCCGTTCGTGACCTGGCCGCCAAAGCGCGTCGCCAGCTGATGGCCAAGACCGAGGATCTGTATGCCGTTGAGCAGGCGCGTCTGCACGCGGCGGTGGCCGCCTTCGCCGTCAGCTCAGGACAGGCCGATCGGCTCAGGGACGCTGCCGCCGCTCTCGAGGCTGTGCGATGAGCGCGGCAAAGAGGAACGCCGGCAAGAGGGGCACTCGGAAGGTGAGCGCTGCCAACGGCGAGTCGGTGCGTGCCAGAGCCGAAGCCCTGTCGTCTGCCCTGGCCTCTGGGCTCGGATGCCTGCCCGGTGCTGGCGTTCGCCGCGCAGAGGTCGCCCTCACCAATGCCGTGGCACGGACGTCCATGGCCAGCGGAAACACCGTCGTCGCACTCGCAGGCGCGACAGGCAGTGGCAAGTCAAGCTTGTTCAACCAGCTGATCGGGACCGACGTCGCCAGGATCGGGGTCCGTCGCCCGACCACCGAAACGCCGACGGCAGCGGTGTGGGGCAGTGATCCCGCAACACCGTTGCTCGACTGGCTGAAGGTCGGGACCCGTCACCTGGTTGACGAAACGCCCTCTGGTGCAGGGCTGGAGCTCGACGGGTTGGTGCTGCTGGACCTGCCCGACTTTGACTCTCTCGAGGAGACCCATCGCCTCGAGGTCGACCGTCTGCTCGACCTGGTCGACGTATTCATCTGGGTGACTGACCCCCAGAAGTACGCCGACGCGCTGCTGCACGAGGACTACGTCGCCAGGCTCTCGGCTCATGACGCCGTGACGATCGTGGTGCTGAACCAGGCTGACCTGCTGACGCGCGAGATGGTCGCCGCCTGTCACAAGGATCTCCTGCGGCTGCTCGATGTGGACGGCGTCATCGACCCCGAGGTGACCATCACCTCGGCCCGCGATGGCAGCGGCGTTGTCGACCTCCGTCACCGGATCAGTGAGATCGTCGCGACCCAGAACGCCGCGGTGAGGCGCCTGGACTCCGACTTGCGTTCGATAGCAAAGGTTTTGCGCGCTGGTGTTGCTGACTCCGAGCCCAGCCTCGATGACCAGTCGGACGCGAGGCTGGTTGACGCGCTCGAGCGCGCGGCCGGCATACCGGTCATCCTGGACGCCGTTGAGCGGGACTATCAACGGGCGTCCCGGTCTCGTGCCGGCTGGCCCCTCACTCGTTGGCTCAGGGGTCTGCGTGCCTCGCCGCTAAAGCTTCTCCGGCTGAACCAGGGTGCGTCCACTCGTTCCCGCGGCATCTCGGAGTCTGACGTCCGCCTGGTTCTGGGCCGTTCGTCCCTACCGCCCGCGACCCCGGCTGCGCGGTCGGCCGTGGCGCTGGCCACCCGCGAGCTGGGCGACCTGGCCGGTCAGGGACTGCCGCAGCCGTGGGCCGACGCGGTCACGGATGCTGCGGCGCCGCCACGTGACAACCTTGCCGACGCGTTGGACCAGGCTGTCTTTGGCACCTCGCTGCGCGCTCGAAATCCGTTGTGGTGGAACGTTTTTGGGATTCTGCAGTGGGTTTTCGTTCTGGCTGCCACGGTGGGGCTGATCTGGCTTGCCGTTCTGGCTGTGCTCAACGCGTTGCAGCTCCATGTCGATGCTCCCGGTGTCGGGCGGCTGGCATACCCGCTGCTGTTGTTAGCAGGGGGGCTGCTCGTCGGGCTCCTGCTGTCCTTGGTGGCGCGTGCCATCGGGCGAGTCGGCGGTCGCCAGCGAAAGGCAGTGGTGGCTTCTCGTCTGCGCGAGGCGGTGTCGCAGGTGGCACGCGATCGTCTGGTCGCGCCGGTTCAAGAGGTTCTTGACCGGCACCGTATGACGCGTGAGCACCTCGAAGCTGCGCGCAGACACCTCTGAGTTCTCCACACCTCTCCAGGCTGCAGGCCCGAAGTCCACAGGTCCGCGTCTGGTGCTGTTGCCACTGGCGCGCAGTCCCCATTGTTGAGTCCCTCGCCGGTTGCGGCGAGTCAACGATGAGAGCGATGAGGCGATGACGATGAATGAGACCTATGTGACGATCAGCGGCAATGTGGTCGGCGACCCCGTGGCGCGCGCGACCAAGGCGAACGTCCCCTTCCTGACCTTCCGGGTGGCGTCGAACGTGCGTCGGGTGGACTTCAAGACCGGCGAGTACATCGACGCGGGCACGAACTTCGTGAACGTCACGGCCTTCCGTTCCCTGGGGGTCAACCTGGCGAACTCGCTGAAGAAGGGCGAGCCGGTGCTCGTCTACGGACGGATGCGGATCAACCAGTGGGTCAACGGCGAGCGCAGCGGCACCACCGTCGAGATCGACGCGTACAACGTCGGCCACGACCTGACCTGGGGTCAGACGAAGTTCGTCAAGGTGGCCAAACCACAGCTGAACCAGAGCGACCGGATGGCCGACCCCGAGGTCCAGGATGCCGCGGACCAGCTTGACCGCGATGCCGGCATGGTCGATGGCGCGATGGCCGATGGTGAGTTCCCGGAGGATGGCGACGAGCCGTCGGCCGGGAGTTTCGCAGCAGCCGGAGCCGGCATCGACGTGTCCGCGGCGGACACGGACGTGTACGAGACGGTCGGGGCCGGGAGCCGCTAGGGACCATCGCGCGGTCTGGGCGTCAGGTGCCTTCGAGGGGTGGGTCGCGTCGTCGGCCGGCAAGTGGCAGGTCCGGCGCCGCAGTCGGCTGGCTAGTCGGCGAGTTAGGAACCGACCCCTTGCGGCGGATAACCTGACGCCCATGGCTGAGTTCATCTACACCATGACCAAAGCGCGCAAAGCTCACGGCGACAAGGTCATCCTCGACGACGTCACGATGTCGTTCTATCCCGGCGCCAAGATCGGCGTCGTCGGCCCCAACGGCGCCGGCAAGTCGACGATCCTGCACATCATGGCCGGGCTGGACCAGCCCTCAAACGGTGAGGCACGGCTGTCGCCCGGCTACTCGGTCGGCATCCTGTTGCAGGAGCCGCCGCTGAACGAGGAGAAGACGGTTCTCGGCAACGTCGAGGAGGGCCTGGGCCAGATCAAGGCCGATGTCGACCGGCACAAGGCCATCGGGGTCGAGATGGGCGAGCCGGACGCCGACTTCGAGGCGTTGATGGAGGAGATGGGCCACCTCCAGGAGAAGATCGACGCAGCTGACGCCTGGGACCTCGACTCCCAGCTCGAACAGGCCATGGACGCCCTTCGCTGCCCGCCACCGGACGCCGACGTCACGTTGCTCTCCGGTGGTGAACGGCGCCGCGTGGCGCTGTGCAAGCTGCTGCTGCAGAAGCCCGACCTGTTGCTGCTCGACGAGCCCACCAACCACCTCGACGCCGAGAGCGTGCTCTGGCTTGAGCAGCACCTCGCGGCCTACCACGGCGCCGTTCTGGCCGTGACCCACGATCGCTATTTCCTCGATCACGTGGCCCAGTGGATCGCCGAGGTCGACCGCGGCCGTCTCTACCCGTACGAGGGCAACTACTCGACCTACCTGCAGAAGAAGAGCGAGCGCCTCACGGTCCAGGGCAAGAAGGACGCCAAGCTGGCCAAGCGGCTGGTCGCCGAGCTCGAATGGGTCCGGTCCAACGCCAAGGCGCGGGCCGTCAAGTCCAAGGCACGGCTGTCCCGCTACGAGGAGATGGCTGCCGAGGCCGACCGCACCCGCAAGCTCGACTTCGAGGAGATCCAGATCCCGCCGGGCCCGCGCCTGGGCAGCACCGTGATCGAGGTCAACAACCTCAAGAAGGGCTACGACGGCCGCATCCTGATCGAGAACCTGTCGTTCACGCTGCCACGCAACGGCATCGTCGGTGTCATCGGCGCCAACGGTGTCGGCAAGACCACGCTCTTCAAGACCATCGTGGGTCTCGAGACGCCGGACGACGGCAACGTCAAGATCGGCGAGACGGTCAAGATCTCCTACGTCGACCAGGGTCGTTCCCGCCTCGACCCGACCAAGAACCTCTGGGAGACGGTGTCGGACGGGCTGGACTACATGCAGGTCGGCCACGTCGAGATTCCTTCGCGCGCCTACGTATCCCAGTTCGGTTTCAAGGGCGCGGACCAGCAGAAGATGACCGGCGTGCTCTCCGGCGGTGAACGCAACCGGCTCAACCTGGCGCTGACCCTCAAGGAGGGTGGCAACCTGCTACTGCTCGACGAGCCGACCAACGACCTCGACGTCGAGACCCTGGGTTCCCTCGAGAACGCGCTTCTGGAGTTCCCCGGCTGCGCCGTCGTGATCAGCCACGACCGGTGGTTCCTCGACCGCGTGGTGACGCACATCCTCGCCTACGAGGGCACCGAGGATGACCCCGGAAACTGGTACTGGTTCGAGGGCAACTTCGAGGCTTATGAGGCAAACAAGGTCGAGCGTCTCGGCCCCGAGGCGGCTCGCCCGCACCGCGTGACCTACCGCAAGCTCACCCGCGGCTGACTCGCGGCTGACTCGCGGCTGACCCGGACCTGACCCGTACCTGCGCGCTGCTCAGGCGCGGACCAGCCGAAGGGCCAGGTCGCCGTACGCCGTGCCGATGGCGTGAGGGGTGCGCCGCACTCCCGGCCCGTACCACCGGGCCACGTCGATGGTCAGTGACTGCAGGGCGAGGGTGGTCATGGCGACGTCCGGTACGTCGAAGTCGCCACTGGCAACACCCGCCAGCAGGACGTCGCTGACGACGGCGTCGATCCGTTTGCGCACCGCCAGGATCTCGTCTCGGTGCTCGGACGTCAGGTGTGGGAACTCGTACTGCACGATCCGCGCGGTGCGGAACTGCTCCGCATGCCAGCGGGCGAAGGCCGACACGATCGCCACCAGCTGGCGAGGGGGAGTCTGCGCCCCATCGCGCGCGCTGGTCACGATCTCGAGGGCCAGGGCGTGCCCTCGCTGGCAGATCTGGAACAACAGGTCCTGCTTGCTGGCGAAGTGGACATAGACGCCGGCCGGGCTCATGTCAGCCCGGGCCGCGATGTCGCGAGTGCTCGTTGCGTGAAACCCCTTGTCGGCAAAGGCGTCCACGGCGGCATCCATCAGTCGCCGGACGGAGTCCCCTGAATGGCGGCCGGGTGCTGGGTGACGCGCGGTGGCCGGGGCACCGGAGGCGGTCATGGTTGACAGCATGCCCCACCTCATTGAAACTAAGCAAGCGCTTAGTGATCCTGGAGGATAAGATGCCACGCAACGTGTACACCGCTGACCACGAGGCCTTCCGCGACACGGCTCGTGAGTTCGTCGAACGCAGCCTCAAACCTCGTGCCCAGCAGTTCATCGAGGACCGCCGCATCGATCGTGAGGTCTGGATCGAGGCGGGGAAGCAGGGGCTGCTCGGGCTCGAGATCCCTGAGGCCTATGGCGGCTCCGAGGCCCGAGACTTCCGGTTCAACGCGGTGCTGGCCGAAGAGCTGTCGAAGTTCAACGCCGCAGCGTCCTCCTGCTTCGGCATCCACACCGACTGCGTCGCCCCGTATCTCGTGGACCTGGGCACCGAGGAGCAGAAGCAGCGTTGGCTTCCCGGCTTCTGCTCCGGTGAGCTCATCACCGCCATCGCGATGACCGAGGCCAGTGGTGGCTCAGACCTCGCCGCCCTCAAGAGCACCGCTGTGCGCGATGGTGAGGACTGGATCCTCAACGGTTCCAAGACCTTCATCACCAATGGCTACCACGCCGATCTCGTCGTCGTCGCCGCCCGAACCTCGCCGGAGAAGGGCGCCAAGGGCATCACGCTGTTCGGTGTCGAGACCGGCATGCCCGGTTTTGAACGCGGTCGCAAGCTCGACAAGGTCGGTCAGGAAGAGTCTGACACCGCCGAACTGTTCTTCACTGATGTGCGTATTCCTGGGGCCAACGTCATTGGTGAGGTCGACCGGGGCTTCATCGCGATGATGGAGCGGCTTCCCCAGGAGCGGGTGGGTGGTGCCGTGTCCAACACCGCGCACGCGACGCAGATCCTGGAAGAGACGATCGCCTATGTCAAGGAGCGCAGGGCTTTTGGCCAGCCGATCGGGTCCTTCCAGCACAACAAGTTCCTGATCGCCGAGCTGCAGACCAAGCTCGAGGTCACCCAGGCGTACGTCGACGTCTGCGTCCAGGCCCACAACGAGCGCAAGCTCACCGCCATCGACGCAGCCAAGGCCAAGTGGTGGTCGGCTGAGGTCCAGAATGAGGTGCTTGATGCGTGCGTGCAGCTCTACGGCGGCTACGGGTTCATGAACGAGTACCGCGTTGCACGGGCCTGGCGCGACGCACGGGTCACCAAGATCTGGGCTGGCTCGAACGAGATCATGAAGGAGCTCATCGGCCGCGATCTCGGCCTGTGAACATCATCTGAGAACCTCAGATCTGGGCGGCCTGGAGCTGGCGGCCTGATCTGGCAACCAAGGAGCGTCACAAATGGTCCTCACCCACCAGAACACGGTCGCGATCGTCACCGGCGCCAGCCGCGGAATCGGCCTGGGTATCGCCCAGCGTCTGGTCGCCGACGGGGCCCGGGTCGTCATCACGGCGCGCAAGCCCGAGGCGCTCGCTGAGGCAGTGGAGGCCCTCGGAGGTCCCGCGCATGCGCTGGCATTCGCGGGTCACGCCGATGATGCGGCGCACCAGAGCGAGGTGGTTGCGGCCGCGCACGAGACCTTCGGGCGCCTCGACTTCCTGGTCAACAACGCGGGCATCAACCCCACCTACGGACCCATGCTGGAGATGGACATCGAGACCGCCCGCAAGGTGCTGGAAGTCAACGTTCTCAGCGCGTTCAGCTGGACCCAGAGGGCGGTTGACTCCGGTCTGGGCACCTCCGATGCCCCCGGGGGAGCCATCGTCAACGTCGCCTCGATCGCAGGTCTGCGCGCCACGGGCCTCCTGGGCTGGTATGCCGTGAGCAAGGCTGCGATGATCCATCTGACCGCCGAGCTCGGCTACCAGCTGGGTCCGAGCGTGCGCGTCAACGCGGTGGCTCCGGCCGTCGTCAAGACCCAGTTCGCGCAGGCTCTCTACGAAGGGCGTGAGGCCAAGGTCGCCTCGCGCTATCCGCTCAAGAGGCTGGGTGTCCCGGAGGACATCGCCGGAGCCGTCTCGTTCCTGCTGTCCAGCGACTCGTCGTGGATGACCGGCCAGACCCTCGTCATCGACGGTGGCATCAGCCTCGGCGGTGGCCTGTGATCCGGTTCGACAACCAGGTCGTCGTCATCACCGGTGGCGGCAGGGGGATTGGTGCTGCCTACGCCCGGATGTTTGCGGCCAAGGGCGCGAAGGTCGTCGTCAACGACCTGCACGCTGACTCCGCGCGCGAGAGCGCTGCTGCGGTTGGTGGCATCGCCGTCCCGGGAGACGCCTCGACCGAGGCCGGCGTCGAGATGCTGATCGGCACCGCGCGCGAGCTCGCCGGACCGATCGATGTCTACTGCGCCAACGCTGGCGTTGCCCGCGCCGGACTTGCCGATGCTGCCGAGGAAGAGTGGGAGACCTCCTGGCAGATGAATGTCATGGCGCACGTGCGAGCGTCCAGAGCCTTGATGCCGCAATGGGTTTCGCAAGGGCGCGGCATGTTCGTCTCGACGGTTTCGGCAGCCGGGCTGCTCACGATTCCTGGCGCCGCCCCCTACGCCGTGACCAAGCACGCCGCCTTCGCCTACGCGGAGTGGCTGGCGGTGACCTATGCGGATGCGGGAGTGCGCGTGCATGCTGTGTGCCCGCAGGGGGTGCGCACACAGATGCTTGAGGACGCCGGTGCCGCTGGTAGGGCGCTCATGGAGCAGTCGGTGATTGAGGCAGACGATGTTGCGTCGGCCTTGCTGGCAGCTATCGAGGCCGAGCGGTTCCTGGTCCTGCCGCACCCCGAGGTCGGTCTGATGTATGCCGGTCGTGCGGCTGACCCCGATCGCTGGCTTGCGGGGATGCGGCGGCTGATCGGGTCGCTGCCCAAAGATGAGATGGGAGTGGCGCAGTGATGCGCGCCTGGCAGATCGCCCGGTTGGGTGAACCGGTGGACGTGATGAGTCTGGTTGAGACAGAGGCGCCTTCGGTCGCTTCAGGCCACGTGCTCGTTGATGTCGCAGCCGTCGCTTTGAACTTTCCGGACGTCCTGATGGCACGGGGGCTCTATCAGGTGCAACCGCCGCTGCCGTACATCCCGGGCGTCGAGGTCTGCGGCACCGTCGTCGAGGTCGGGGAAGGCGTCAACGCCGGTTTCCCTGGGGGCGTGGGCCGAGGTGGAGGCGGGATCACCGTCGGGTTCGTGGTCGGGGATCGAGTGGTCGGCACGCCGGCAGTTCCGAACGGCGGTCTCGCTCAGCGGACACTCATCCCCGGTTCGGCGATCTTCTCCGCGCCCGAGTCCCTCGATGACGCCCAGGCGGCCGCCTTCACGATCGGTTATCAGACGGCATACGTGGGGCTTGTTCGGCGGGCGGGTCTTCAGCCGGGTCAGACGCTGCTGGTTCACGCGGCCTCCGGTGGCGTCGGCTCGGCTGCAGTTCAGGTGGGCAAGGCACTTGGCGCCACGGTGATCGCCATCGTGGGCAGTGCTGAGAAGGTCTCTGCCGCAACGGAGTCGGGCGCAGACCACGTGATCGACAGGTCGGCCGTCGACCTCGTCCCGACGATCAAGGGGATCGTCGGGTCCGCCGGTGTCGACGTCGTGTTCGATCCGGTGGGTGGGGCAGCCTATGACGCATCGACCAAGGTGATTGCCTTCGAGGGTCGCATCATCGTGGTCGGCTTTTCCGGCGGGAGGATCTCGGCACCGGCGCTCAGCCACGCCCTCGTCAAGAACTACTCGATCGTCGGCCTGCACTGGGGGCTGTACCTCCAGCGCAACCACGCGGTGGCCGCCGAGGCGCATGCCCAGCTCAGCACCTGGGCCGCCGAGGGCATCGTCAGGCCGCTGGTCTCTGAGCGCCTGGCCTTCGAGGACGCCGCCAACGGTCTGGAAAGGGTGGGCGCTGGCCGGTCCACCGGTCGGATCGTCGTCCTCGCCCCCACCGCGACCCCCACCCCCACCCCTACCTGATCCGAACACCGCGGCGGGACCGTTTTCGCCCCTCTGGGGCATCGAAACGGTCCCGCCGCGGTGTTCGGTCGGGTTTGTGGGAGGTCAGTCCTGGGGACCGCCGGCCACGTAGATGACCTGACCCGAGACGAATCCGGCCTCTTCGCTGGTCAGGAACGAGATCGTGGCCGCAATGTCCTCCGGTTGTCCGACGCGGCCGACCGGGATCTGAGCTGCGGCGCCAGCCATGAAGTCCTCGAACGGAACCTTCATCCGGTCGGCTGTCGCCTTGGTCATATCGGTGGCAATGAAGCCGGGTGCCACCGCGTTGGCGGTCACGCCGAAGCGTCCGAGCTCGATCGCCAGGGTCTTGGTGAAGCCCTGCAGTCCGGCTTTGGCGGCGGAGTAGTTGACCTGACCGCGATTGCCCTGGGCTGAGGTCGAGGACATGTTGACGATCCGGCCGTACTTTTCGGCTGTCATGTGTGCCTGGACCGCTTTGGTCATCAGGAAGGCCCCACGAAGATGCACGTTCAGGACGGCATCCCAGTCGTCGACGGACATCTTGAAGATCAGGTTGTCGCGCAGGATGCCGGCGTTGTTGACCAGGATCGTCGGGGCGCCCAGCTCGGCCGCAACCCGTGCCACGGCGGCGTCAACCTGGTCCGGCTGCGACACGTCGACACCCACGGCGATGGCACGGCCTCCGGCGGCGGTGATCGCCGACACCGTTGCGGCGCACGCAGCCTCATCGAGGTCCAGCACGGCGACGGCGTGCCCGTCCTTGGCCAGGCGGACGGCGGTTGCGGCCCCGATGCCCCGGGCAGAGCCGGTGACGATCGCGATGCGCTGGGCGGTGGTGTTCACAGGTGCCTCCAAGGCGTGGGACGGACGTGCGAGCAGTGACGTAGACAACAGAAGACGCTGACAACAAAGGGAGTTGGCGGGGCTAGGTCAGGACATCGAGCCCCGCGGAAACCAGCGGCTCGACGATGCTGCCGATCTGGTCGAAGCCGACGCCGACGGTCTGCCCGGCTACGTGGCGGAAGTGAATGCCCTCGCAGATCACCGCAAGCTTGTAGTAGCCGAGCGCGGTGTACCAGGACAGCCGGCTGACATCCAGACCTGAGCGATCGGCATAGCGCTGGACGAGGGACTCCATCGATGGGAAGCCGTTGTGCGGGCCCATGCCATCCGAGACGATGCCGGCGACTCCCGGCACGGGAACCGCATAGACCGGGAGCAGACCGAGGTCGCACAGCGGGTCGCCGAGAGTGGCCATCTCCCAGTCGAGCACGGCGCGGATCTGCTGGTCGGGTCCCACGATGACGTTGTCGAGACGGTAGTCACCGTGCACCACACTGGCCCGCTGGCTGAC
>JAYSQH010000231.1:0-3411 GCA_043721655.1 Phycicoccus sp.
CGCGACGACGAGTGCCTGGGAGGCGGCAATGCCACGGCGGGTATGCCGGGTGGCCCCCACCGCGGCCAGGGTCGCCATGTCGTTCTGGGACTCGGCGAGGGAGAGCGCCGTGGAGATGAGTGAGGCGATCAGCACGAGCAAACCGGCGACCGAGAACAGGATGAGCAGGATCAGCCAGGAGTCGTTCTGGAAGCCGCGTTCCACATACATCGTGTTCGAGGCGTCGAGGTGCTCGTTCAGCGCGGTCTCCGTCGCGGCCGAGATGGCGCCGGTGGGCGAGGTTACTTCCAGGAAGCTCGGCGTCACCGGCCAGCCCAGCTTGGCGGCCGTCTCCGGGAGAACCCAGGCGCCGCCCATCTGGTCATGGAGAGCAGAGGTCCAGGCCTGCCGGTCGATCAACACCGCGGGGACCTTCTGATGGCCGGTCACGATGGGCATCACGGTGGGCGAGTTGACGGTGCCGATCTTGGTTCGGCCTGTGGCGAAACTGACGTGACCGTCCTGGATCAGGGCAGACTCAGACACGAGCATGCCACCGTCCTGGAGGACCAGGCGTTCGGCATCCGACGCAGGGGTGGTCGCCGTGAGAGTCGCCAGTGTGATCACCTGGATCTGGCCTTGCTGGTAGGGCGATCCGGCGCCGAGGGCCACACAGCGCGGGTCAACCGGTCCGCCGGAGGTGCCGAAGGCGCCGAAGACCGCGGCATCTGAGCATCCCGGTGGCTGGGCGGCGACCACGTCGAGCGTGCTGCCTGGTTTGGTGTCCGGATCTCCAACAGAACCGACCGGATGCAGTGTGAGGTCGGGCGCGTAGGTCCGGAAGGCCGAGCGCACGGCAGCCTGGTCGTCCTGACCAGACATCAGGGCGACCAGGCCGTTGCCCATCGCGAGCTGTGGGTGGTAGTCGAGCTGCCGCTGTCGGGTGTCGCTGATGGCGCCGATGCTGAGCGCCGTCAGGGCGGCCACCGTCGCCATGATGGCCGCGACCGCGGGGGTCGAGCGTCCTCGCTGGCGGGCCGTATCGCGCGTGGCCAGTCGCAGGGGGAGCACCAGGTGAGTGCCGAGCCGGCCCACGAGAGCCAGCAGTGCCGGGATCACCATGAGGGCGCCAACGACGAGGACGACGGCGCCGGCGGCGACCACATACTCGCTCCGACCTTGACCCCCATCGGTGCCAGAGGCGACGCTCCAGAAGATCGCGGTCCCGCTGAGGACCATGACGATGACGCCGGCGACAGGCAGACCCCGATGGACGGTGCGGTCACCCGACCGACCGGCCAGGACGGACACGATGTCGAGGCGGGCGATGCCCTTGGCCGGCAGCAGGGCGGCGACCATGGACGCGACGACAGCGCATGCGAACACTCCCCCCACGCGGGGCCAGGAGACCTCGAAGGGGCCGGTTGCGAAATCGGCGTGACCGGCCTGCCACCAGGTGAGTCCGGCCAAGGTCAGGAGCACTCCGGCGACCACGGCGACGGCCGCCGACACAAAGCCGAGCACGACGGCCTGTCCGAGGACGTACCGCCGGAGCTGCCGCGCCTCCGCGCCGTTGGAGGCAGCGAGCGCGAGTGAGCGGCGCTGGCGGGCCGCGCTGACGGCAAAGGCCGGCCCTGCCAGCAGCGTCGTCTCGAGAAAAAGGCCGACCGCGGCGATGAGCAGGACAAGGTCGTTGCCGTTCTGGTTCAAGCCTGCCGTCTGCGCGACCGTCGGATCCAGCTCGGCCGCTGACGGCGGGTTCAGGAAGACGTGGCGGCTCCTGACCAGGAGCCCGTAGTTGTTCATCCTGCGGACGTCCGACCACGTGACCGGATCGGCCCGCTCGACGAGGAAGGCTGTCGCTGCGGCCTGCTCGTCCGAAAGGTCCGCAACCAGGACCGGTTGCGCGACCAGGAAGGGCAACCCGCCGTACTCGCTCTGCCCGGTGGCCACGCCGACCACGGTCAGCTTGCGCGGTTTGCCGTCCGGACCAGCGATTGTCAGCCTTCCCCCGCTCGGTAGTCCGTTGGCGATCCCCGCCTGGGTGACGACGATCTCGGAGGTTGTGCTCGCCCATCGGCCAGAGACGAGATCGGTCATCCCTCGGGCCAGGGGATCGCGACCGTCGATTCCCAGCACCGACATCATTGGCCGACGATCGCCCAGAATGACCCGCATCCCGGCGTCTGTCGTCTGGATCACCCGGCCACCGCTGAGCCCCCGAAGCTTTGCCGATGTCCACGCTGAGCCCACTGGGAATCCGGGGACGGCGAGCACCGGGCTACCGCCGCCGCTGCCGTCGCTGCTGCTGATAGCCGACTGACCATCCGGTGACTGGGTGAGGCGGTAGGTGTCGCCGCTGACTTGGACCCGGGCCTGGGCGGATCCCATCACGCGTGGCACCGACTCGGCAATGCTGATGTCGTTGGTGGCCAGAAGGGTGATCCCGCTGGTCAGCAGCAGCACCGGCAGGCCGACCATCGCCACGATGAGGGCACTGCGCCACTTGTAGCGTCGGGCGTCACGTCGCGCGATCCGGATCGCCACCCGCCAGCCCGACCACCAGCGCGCGAAACGGCCTGTGGCCGAAGGGGATCCGCCGGAGCGGCCCGTCGTGGCGTCCCCCGACGCCACGTCAGATCGCCCCGGCGGAGTCGAGGAGGGACTCCGCGCTGGGCGGGGTCCCGGTGCTGTCGACGACGACACCGTCGCGCAGGAACACGACTCTGTCGGCCCACGCCGCATGCCGCGCTTCATGGGTCACCAGCAGCCCACCGGCCCCGGCGTCGCAACGCGCACGCAGGACGCGCAGCACGTCCTCGCCGGTCTGGGAGTCGAGCGCGCCGGTCGGCTCGTCGGCCAGGACCAGCCGGCGGTTGCCGACCAGGGCGCGGGCGATGGCCACGCGCTGTTGCTGACCGCCGGACATGTGCTCGGGGTAGCGATCGGCCAGCTCCGCAATCCCCACCGCTTCAAGGGAGTCCAACGCGATCCGCCGAGCCTTGCTGACTCGCAGCCCGTCGAGCTCCAACGGCAACGCGACGTTTTCCGCAGCGGTCAGGGACGGGATCAGGTTGAAGTCCTGGAAGACGAAACCCAGCGACCGCCGGCGCAGGGCGGCCAGGTCGCGCAGGCTCATGGCTCCCACGTCCGCGCCTTCGACGACCACCCTTCCGCTGGTCGGCTGGTCCAGCCCGCCGGCCAGGTTGAGCAGTGTCGACTTGCCGGATCCGCTCGGTCCCATGACGGCGACCAGCTCGCCGGCATGCACCTCCAGGGTCACTCCGTCGAGCGCGCGCACCGCAGTCTCGTCATGACCATGAACACGAGAGACGTTGTCCAGCAACAGGATTGGGCTGGCAGTCATCGCGAGGCACCCTTAGACGACCGGTCGTCATACAAGACGGACGTATCGCGGGTGCGTGCCTTGGG
>JAYSQH010000232.1:0-3644 GCA_043721655.1 Phycicoccus sp.
GACCGAGGTCAGGACCGGCGCGCCCGGCCCAGGGCCATCATCACGCGTATGGCGAGAGTGATTGCGAGGAGCGCGATCAAGCCGCTCACCGCCACACGCAGCCCGGTGGTCGGGCTTGGTGTGGCGGTCAACGAGCTGCTCAGTGATCCAGCGGCCAAGACGGCCACCACAACCAAGATCCAGAACGAACGCAATGCCTTCGGCCGGACGGGATGTGGCGCTTTCGGCTGCCGGAAGTGGGCTGACATGGGTTACATCCCGAGGTGTTGCTTGGCGGGGGTAACGCCCATCAGGACGGTCAACGCGGCGATCGTGAGCACGAACAGGACTCCGAAGACCATGGCGACCGGGCGCCGACGCCAGAGGCGCTTGGGGTTGCGGTCGACGAACGGCAGGACTCCCAGGATCCCGAAGAAGATCAGCTCGGCGTACAGGATCCAAGGAAGGCCAAACCAGTTCTCCAGGGTGAACATCCACCAGAAGTTCCACGGCGGCTTGGTGATCTCCAGACCCGCCACTGGTGGCGCTCCGAGGCTCGGAGGGAGTAGTACTGCGAGGATTCCCAGGATCCCGAACAGCGCAGCCCCGAAGGCTGCGATCCGGCGCAGGTGGTGGGTGAACGGTTCGGTGGGCTCATCGGGGTGCGCCTGAACTCCGGATGCGTCAGTCGGCAAGGAAGGGTGCGGGGAGATCTTGTGCCGCTTGACCAGCAGGAAATGCAGCACAGCCATTACCACAATCAGGCCGGGCACGATCACCACGTGGGCGCCGTACAGTCGCACGAGGATCGGGACCTGGTCGGCGAACTTCGGGGAGAACCAGAGACCGGCCCCGCCCAGGAGCCCGCCAACCTCGATGTTGTGACCGAGGGCCTCAAAGCCCTCCTGGTCCCACTTGAGAACGGTTCCGGTGAAGAGGGCAAGGGTCGTCAGGCCGAACATGCCCACGCCGATGAGCCAGTTCGCTTCGCGTGGCTTCTTGTAGGAGCCCGTGAAGAAGACTCTCGCCAGGTGAAGCAGCGCGGTCACGTACATTGCCTGCGATGCCCAGAAGTGCACCGAACGGACGAAGCTACCGCCCGGAACGCCGGTGATGATGTGGCGGACCGAGGCGTTGGCCGTTTCGGGGACTGGACTGTAGAACTGGACGAGGATGATCCCGGTGACGATCAGGATGCCCAGGGCGGATGCGGTTATCCCGCCAAGACTCCACCCGATGTTGTTTGCGTGCTCAGGGACGGGGTACTCAAGGGCGCCGATCCCGAGTCGTTCATCGAGCACGTCCAGAGCGGCGCGGACCCTGCCGGGTGATTTCGTGGGGCCGTCTGGGACAGTCGCGCGACCCGTGGCTGTCGTGCGTTCCGTGGCTGGAGAAGCGGTCGGTGTCATGACTGGTCCTTAATCAGAGTGCCTGCGGGGGCGCGGCCGAGCTGAGGCGCCGCCAAGCGCCGTCGCAGCGCAGCGATGTTGTTCACCGGGCGGAATCTGGCGGCCAGCCCGGACCCGGCGAGCAGCAGCAGCACCGAGATCCCCAAGAAGGCCCATTGGAGGCCGTCCAGGCTTCCTCGGCCCGGAATCTCGCTTGGCACGACTGTTGTTCCCGTCTCCTCGCCGGTTGCACGCATAATCTTGCTGACCGCCTCGGTGATGGACTTTTGGAGCAGCGCCTGGCCCTCTGTGACCTTTCCGGCATCCAGGGCCATCTGGGCTTCTTTGACCTGGGCGATGTTGACGCCTTTCTGGTCCTTCGTCGCGAGGGTGTCGTTGATCTTCTCCATCGCAGCCTCCACCCCGGTCATGTTGGGGTCATGTGCCAGGCGTCCGAGGGCTTGCTGCACGAGCACGTAGCCCTCCTCCGTCTCTCCGCCGCCGTGGGCCCAGGCCGGCGCAGCTGAAGCGACGCCACCCAAAACCATTAGGATCGTGGCCATCAGGGCGGTCCGCCAGCCTCGGCGGGCCGGTTGTCGACGTGTTCTGCGCATCGGTTCATCCTTTCGTGGCGGCGCTGCTCGCGCCCGCCTCCGGCAGGTATTACCGGGGCATCCCTCTCAGTTTCAGACTGCCTCGGCGCAACCGCTAGGGCCCAATCCCCAAAGGTCATGGCGGCAACTACGCAAGCAGCTATGGGTAGGTTTCCCCTGAGGCCTCCGGCGGGCGGCGTAGGCTCGGACGATGACCTCTGGTGTCATCAGCGTCCTTGTTGTCGATGACCACGCGCTCTATCGAGATGGTGCACGCGGAATCCTTGGCGAGCACAGCGACATCGAGGTCGTGGGAGACGCGGACTCCGGTGAGATGGCGTTGGCGCTGGTCAATCGACTCGAACCTGACGTCGTGCTGATGGACATCCGGCTACCTGGGATCAATGGCATCGAGACGACCCGACGAATCCGGGCTCATCACCGATCGGTTCAGGTCCTTATGGTCAGCGCATACGAGGACGATGAATATGTTCGTGCCGCCTTGGAGGCTGGGGCATCGGGCTATCTGTGCAAGACCGCCCCGAGCCGCGAGCTCACGGATGCTGTCAGGGCCATTGCCGGTGGTGGGAGCGTGATCAAGCCTGATGTCCTCGGGCGCCTGGTCGCATCCGCACGCCCCCCTGCCTCGACCCCGATGGGTCTGACCGACCGCGAACAAGCCGTTCTCGATCTGCTTGCGCTCGGCCTCCAGAACAAGCAGATCGCCACCAGACTTGCCGTGAGTACCCGAACCGTCGAGCGGCATTGCGACAAGATCTACGCGAAATTCGCTGTCCATTCTCGCACCGAGGCCGTCCTATGGGCACTTGACGCCGGACTTGTGAGGAAGCCGCATGCACACCAGTGACGTCACCCGCCCGCCCCAGCGCCCGTTAGAGCGGGTCGCTCAATGGCTCCGACGTCGGCCTGTTCCGTGGGACTCCTCGAAGTTCTGGATCACCCAGTGCGGGGTCCTGATCGTGATAACCATCCACACGCTTCTGCGCCTGGCCGGCATTGCGACGCCATTGACAGCGAGCCTCATGTTGATCCCGGTGCTCTACGCCGCCTTGGCCTTTGGGACCACCGGCGCGATTGCCACAGCGTCGTGGGCAACGGTGCTGTTCGCGGCTCATTGGCTCTTCCTGGGCTCCGCGCCGGACAGCGAAACCCACGTGTCGATCGAGCTGGTCAACCTGGCGGTTCTCATGGCAAGCGGCATCTTCGTGGGACATCGAGTCGAAGTCGAGCAGGGGGCGCGGCGCCGGACCGAGGCAGCGCTGCATTTGGCTGCTGTCGCAGAGGAACGCTATCGAGGTCTCTTCGAGGACCAGCCGTCGCCGGTGATCGTTACTGACAGCCACGACGTCGTGACAGAGCTCAATACCGCGGCGATTGGTTTGCTCGGGTCAGCAGCCGTTGGTCGAGTACTGGGTGACTCATTGGGCCTGAACCGGGCTGAGCTGTTTCGGAAGGAGTTGCCAGTAACCGTTCGGTCGGCGGCCGGCGCAGTGCGGAACTTTGTGCCGACCGCCCACGAGGTCGACGTCGGGAATGGCAGCGTTCTCGTTCAGATTGTCCTTGCCGACGTTACCGAGCAGTGTCGAAGGCAGGAGGAGCAACGCGCCTTCACCGGACGAGTCCTTCAGGTCCAAGAGGAAGAACGGCTCCGTTTGGCCAGGGA
>JAYSQH010000233.1:0-4470 GCA_043721655.1 Phycicoccus sp.
GGTCGATGGCGACGTCATAGACCTTGGCGACGGACACGATCGGCGAACCATTGCGGTCCAGGACGTCCCCCCGTTTGCCCCACGTTCGTGAGGCGACCAGCTTGGCCTTGGCGTCCAGCCCTGGAGCCCACATCGAGGCTCCCTCCCTGGCCACGACATCCCAGAGCTCAAGGTTGTTGCGCCGCAGGGAGATCGGCATCGCATACGCCCAGGTCGAGCCCTCGGCCACCGTCCAGGCCACAGAGATCTTGCCGGTGGCCTTGTCGCCGTCACGGGTCAGCGAGGTGACCGTGACCTTGACCGGCGCGGCGCCGAGTCCGGAGGTCGTGGTCTTGAAGCTGGCGACCACCTGACTGGTGGTTCGGCCGGCATACGACGTGCTCTTCAGGTCGCGATGAGACCACGCTCCTGCGAACAAGTCGGCTGCCGTGCGTGCGTCCTTGTCGAGACGGACCTGTTCACGGTGGCTGAGATACGCGAACCCCCCTGCGGCCGCGGATACCGCGACGACCCCGGCCATGACCGAGGCGATGATGATGCGTCTGCTCATGGGGCCTATCCAATCCCACCACCACCTTGGCGATGCAATTGCCCCCGAACCCTCCCGCCCGCGGGATTTGCGTGGCAGAGTCTCGCCCATGAAGAGCACCATGCAAGAGTCGCCGTTGCTGATCTCGCGCATCCTCCAGTCCGGCACGTCGTTACATGCCGACCAGGAAGTCGTGACCTGGACCGCCGACGGGCCTCGGCGGACGTCGTACGCCGAGGTGGGCACCCAGGCGGCACAGTTGGCGAATGCCTTGCGGGGCCTGGGGATCGACGGCGACCAACGTGTTGCCACGTTCATGTGGAACAACGCCGAGCACCTGGTGGCCTACCTGGCTGTTCCGTCGATGGGCGCTGTCCTCCAGGCTCTGAACATCCGGCTCTTCCCCGAACAGATCATCTACGTCACCAACCACGCCGGAAGCCGCGTCATCGTCCTGGACAACAGCCTGGCCGCGCCGTTCAGCAAGCTGTTGCCGCACCTGTCGACATTGCGCCACGTCATCGTCAACGGCCCGATCCCCGACGACGTCCGTGAGGCACTCGCGGCCGCCCCGCAGATCGAGGGCGTCCACGACTGGGCCACCCTGCTCGGAGCGCAGCCGACGACGTTCGACTGGCCGGTGCTGGACGAGACCGACGCATCCTCGATGTGTTACACCTCGGGCACGACCGGCAACCCCAAGGGCGTCGTCTACTCCCACCGCTCCAACTACCTGCACACCATGCAGGTGGCGATGAGCATGGGCTTCGACCAGGGCGACCGGCTGCTGGCCGTCGTCCCGATGTTCCACGCCAACGCCTGGGGTCTGCCCTACGCGGCGCTGATGGCTGGGGCGTCGCTGATCATGCCCGACCGGTTCCTGCAGGCAGAGCCGCTGGCCACAATGATCGCGGCCGAGAAGGTGACCGGCGGCGGCGCCGTGCCCACCATCTGGACCGACCTGCTGCGCTACCTCGACGAGCACCCGACCGACACATCCAGCCTGCGCACGGTCATCGTCGGTGGTTCAGCCTGCCCGCCATCCCTGATGAGGGCCTACGACGAGCGACACAACATCGAGGTCCTCCACGCCTGGGGTATGACCGAGATGTCGCCGCTGGGGTCGGTGGCAGTGGCACCCGCCGGGACGACCGGCGACGAGCACTGGCGCTACCGCGAGACCCAGGGCCGCATCGCCTCCACGCTCGAAGCGCGACTGGTCGGCCCTGACGGCAGTGTGGTCCCGTGGGACGGCGAGAGCGTGGGGGAGCTCGAGGTCCGCGGTCCCTGGATCACCGGCAGCTACTACGACAACGGGAGCAATACCGAGGCCGAAAGGGCTGATGCGGCCTCGAAGTTCGACGACGGCTGGCTGTGCACGGGCGATGTGGGCTCGCTGACCCCCGACGGGTTCCTGCAGCTCACTGACCGCGCCAAGGACGTGATCAAGTCCGGCGGCGAGTGGAGTTCGTCGGTCGACCTCGAGAACGCGCTGATGGGTCACCCCGACGTGCTCGAGGCCTCCGTGGTCGGCGTCCCCGACGAGAAGTGGGGAGAACGCCCGCTGGCCACCGTCGTCCGCGCTGCCGACTCCACGATCGACGCCGCCGGGCTGAAGGAGTACCTGGGCGGCAAGGTCGCCGGGTGGCAGGTGCCCGAGCGCTGGGCCTTCATCGACGAGGTCCCCAAGACCAGCGTGGGCAAGTTCGACAAGAAGGTGCTGCGCAAGCGGTATGCCGAGGGCGAGCTGAACGTCGAGACGCCGGCCTGACCCCGGATTTGTCGGCCATACCGCTTTTTGGCCGCATACTGGTATTGCGCCGCCACGAGGTTCCTGGGTGCGCGGAGCTGCTGAGATACAAGACCTACGGAACGACCCAGCACGCCCTCTTCGGCTGGCGACGTCCGGCAGGCGAATTCCCGCACGGGCGCATCGGCGCACGATGACGGCGTGCTGACACGCGCGATACGGCGCACACGAGCTGACAAGACAGGTAGGTGCACAGGTGACGGAACCAGGGTCGGGGGACGAGCAGGCGCGTCCTGACCCCGCGTCCCTGCCCGCGGTTGATCCGCCCAGGCATGAAGTGCAGCTGGCGCACAGAAGGGCCAGTCGACATCCCCTGCTTCGTCGCGGCGCGATCACCATTGCGGCAATTCTGGCGGTGGTGCTGACCTTGGGCACGCTCGCCTACGTCAAGCTCAACGGCAACATCACCCGGGTCGACGTGTCGAAGCTGCTGGGTGAGCGCCCGAAGAGCAGCGCCACTGCTGACAAGCTGACCAACCTCAAGCCGCTGAACATCCTGGTTATCGGCTCGGACACCCGTGATCTGGGCACCAGCTCGTATGGGACGACGGCCGGGGCTCGCTCGGATACGACCCTGATCGTGCACCTGGCTGCTGACCGTCGATCGGCAGTGGTGATCAGCGTCCCCCGTGACTCGATGACCCGTGCTCCGCAGAACTGCAAGGACCCGAAGAGCTCAGTTGCCGACGGGCCGATCCGGCAGTGGAACGCCAACTACTCGCTCGGCGGCCCCGCCTGTCTGATTCGCACCGTCGAGGGCACGACGGGGATCTTCATCGACCACTTCATGGTGGTGAACTTCCTGGGTTTCCAGTCCATGGTCGACGCACTGGGTTCAGTTGAGGTCTGTCTGCCCCAGGCCGTCAACGACCCCAAAAGCCATCTCAAGCTGCCGGCCGGCCGCAGCAGGGTCACCGGCAAGGAGGCGTTGGCCTTCGTCCGGGTGCGCCACAACATCGGCAACGACGCGTCCGACCTCGGCCGGATCAACCGGCAACAGGCGTTCTTGTCCTCGATGGTCCAGGAGGCCACGAGCGGTAACTTGCTCCTGCGCCCGGACAAGCTCTTCCGCTTCCTTGATGCCGCAACCAAGTCGCTGACCACCGACCCTGCGCTCGGCAACCTGAACGCGCTGCGTGAGGTGGCCCAGAGCGTGGTCGGCCTGAAGTCCTCGCAGATCAGGTTCGTGACGGTGCCGGTCGAGGACTACCCGCCGGACCACAACCGCGTCCAGTGGACCTCGGCCGCAGACGCCTTGTGGAAGTCGATCCGCGAGGATGCCCCTTTGCCAGGCACCAAGAAGCCCCCCGGTTCCACGCCCACACCCACCAAGACCACCCCGCCGGTGCTCACCGTCACCCCGGACCAGATCACCGTGCATGTCAGCAACGACTCTCAGGTTCCGGGTCTGGCGCGTCAGGCTGCCGACGACTTGAAGCTGCAAGGGTTCAAGGTCGACGGGGTCTCCAGCGGCAACAACGTCAAGCAGGGCGTCACCGTTACCTACTCGGCGGCCAACCAGGACAAGGCCCTGACCGTGGCCGCGGCTTTCCCCGGTGCCGTTCTCGTTCAGGACGACACCGCGGGCGACGTGATCCGGGTCAACCTAGGTGCCGGCAGCCCGAACGTCGTTGCCGTGCCCAACCGTCTCGGCACGACCCCCTTGCCCACACACACACTGACCGCCACCGCCGTCCCCACGCCGTCCTCCACGGTAACGATCCCAGCCCGGACGGCTGACACGAACATCTGCAAGAAGTAGCGGCGGCTTCGGCTCGGTTTTGTGAAACCGCACCCCTCGCCGGTAGCCTGTGCAGGCTCCCGAACCGGTTGCCGCACGCGGTGAGCGACAGGGAGCACGGAGGCGTCGCCTAGCCCGGTTTATGGCGCCCGCCTGCTAAGCGGGTTTGGGTTAATCCCCATCGCGAGTTCAAATCTCGCCGCCTCCGCCAGTTCGTCAAGGGTCCCGAGCCGCAAGGCTGGGGACCCTTCGCGCGCCCGCTTCATCCGAACACCGCGGCGGCACCGTTTCCGACCCCGAGGGGGGTCAGAACGGTGCCGCCGCGGTGTTCGGTCGGGTGAAGGGGGCTACGTCAGGCCGAGGCGGACCTTGAGGGCGTCGAGCTCGGTC
>JAYSQH010000234.1:0-2573 GCA_043721655.1 Phycicoccus sp.
ACGTTGGGCTGGTCGATACCCGACAGGCTACAGACTACGGACGGGAAGAGCCCTCAACGTCAACTTCAAGAGGCCACCCGCGGCGTCGCAAGAGGATCCGCCTACGGACGCCGAGACTGGGCTCCGATTCGTCCGGTCATCGTTCCGCTAGCGGGGCGGTTGCCGTTGGAACAACCGGACATACCGAATTGAGCGCGGCAGCGACACGGTCGAGCCTCACGTCGGTCATCCATGATCCAGGCCGTGTGCTCAGGGCCCCGGCCAGTCAATGATCGGATCCACCCCTTCATCGCCAAGACGTGGAACAGCAGCGACTTGCAAAGTACCTTTCATGCAGGTGAATCCTCACCCGCGATCATGGGAGGAAGCAATGAATAGACCCGACCGGGTGGTTCGCCGAGCCTTGACAGCATTAATCCTGTTGTTGTCTCTTATCGCGTGTAGCTCAACTTCGGTGAAGGCTCCCTCGGTCGGGATACCCCCAACCTCAACAAGAACCGTTACCCCTACTGCGCCAGTCACGAGCCAGGCGCCAGGAACGACCACTGCGGACTCCGATCTGATTCGCGCCGACTCCCAAACGCCGGCGTCCGGATACTGCCCCAAAACAGTCGGCGAATTAGTGGTCATCACCATGAACCCAGACACGCCCTCTCCACGGTGCGTGGTCGTCACCGGCGGCCAACACTTGAAGGTCGTGAACCCTTCGAATCAATTCGGGGCCGCTGGCAGGACGATCACCGTCTCCTTCGCTCGCTTCCCGCCACGACAAGTAGCCATCGGCGCCACCACCACCTTCGATCAGACCTTCGGAAGTTACTTGGCGCCTGGCGTCCACGAAGTGCACATCACCCCGTCCTACTCAGCGGAGATCTGGCTGCGCTGAACCCAGAGCCGGTCAACCGGGGACGCCGTTGGTCAGGCGACCGTAGCCGTGCGCAATTGCTTGTTATCCACGTGCGTTCTTGCCCGGTGAGCCATCCTCCACCGGGCACTGCGTCTCCACGGTCGCACCCACATCGCCGCCCTGGGCCGGACCGCCCGAGACCCCGCACGATCCCTCACCCTCCTGGTCTTAAGGACTCGCCGAGTGGTGGGACTCGTTGATGTTCATGACCACCGACGCTCGGGTTCGCTCCAGCTGGGTCACGTTCGAACCCTCGAGCGCCTCGTGCTCTGGTCAACCCCACCGACAAGGTGCCCCTCCACTGGAACAGGACGCAACGCCGACGAATACGCCGACTTCACGAAAGAATACGGCCTACACCACGAAAGAATAACGCTACAAACGACTTTCAACACGAAGTAGTCATTTCCAAGCCTTTATGAATAGCGGCACGCATGCTACCAATGTAGGTAGATGGGCCGCCCGGTGTCGGGCGGCCCACGACGCATTTTCGGGCCTGTTGTTGGAAAACGTTGGGGGTGGTGAGTCGTGCATGGTGGGGTGAAGGTCTACCGCGGGAACCCGGCCGCGGCGCGGAACTATGTCGAGGCAGACCATGCCCGCGTCGATGACTACTACCTCGCCGAGGGAACGGGGTTGGCTGAGCGCTTCGTTGCCACACCCGATGGCGTCGAGGCCGTCGGAGCACTCGACGGTGACGGGTATGAGGCCTGGGTCGCTGGCCTCGACCCGCTGAGTCGCGAGCCGCGCGGCCGCCTGCGTCAGGACGCGTCGGCGGTGCGGTTCGTCGAGGTGGTGGTGAACGGGCCGAAGACCTGGTCGCTGGCCGCCGCACTCGATCCAGATGTCGCCGACGCGTATGACGCGGCCCAGGACCGAGCTGCCGGTGAGATCATCGGGTGGTTGGCGCAGCACGCCACGACGCGAGTCGGGCCTCGTGGCCGACAGGTACAGGTGCCGGTTGAGCGGATCGAGGCCGCCACGGTGCGTCATTTCACGTCGCGTGCTGGCGATCCACATCGTCATCTTCATCTGCAGATCAACGCGCGAGTGTGGGCTGCGGGCAAGTGGCGTGGCCTGCACACTGTCGGGGTTCGCGACATGATCGATGCGGTCAACGGCATTGGTCATGCGGCGGTGATGTGCGATCCGCAGTTCCGGCAGGTGCTCGCTGACCGCGGGTTCACCGTCGACGCAGAGACCGGCGAGGTGAATGAGTTGGCGGGGTTCGCGGGTGCGTTCTCGGCCAGGGCGCGCCAGATCGGCCAGAACATCGCCAGGTATGAGACCGCATGGCGTGACACCCATCCCGGTCAGGAACCGGGTCCAGAGCTGTTGCGCACGTGGGATCGGCGTGCGTGGTCGCAGGCACGCCCGGACAAGGTGGTCCCGACCGACGGCACCGTGCTGACTGACAGGTGGGTCGATGAGTTGCATCGGCTCGGATTCCGTACCCCCACACGTTCGGCCGCACTGCGCGGGGCCCGCACTGGTGCTCTGGACCGTGACGCGGCAGTCACCACCGTGTTGTCACGGCTCGGGGCGAAGCGATCGGGATGGAATGCTGCCGATATCCGCGGCCACGTCGAACTGCTCATCGCAGGCGAGGGAATGATCGCCGATCCCGCGGTGCGTATCGAATTGGCCGAAGACCTGACCGCCCGCG
>JAYSQH010000235.1:0-3745 GCA_043721655.1 Phycicoccus sp.
CCACCTGAGGTTGTCCCGCACAACGAGTCCACCCGCGCTGGGTGGGCTCGGTTCTGCGTCACGCGCAGCCGGGCTGGCCCCGGGATGGCCGCGTCACAGTAACCGTGCAGGATGTGGTTGCGCGAGCGTGTCTTTCCGCGTGTCGGGAAGGGCTGTTTTGTGCTCCGCGGCATGGCGGAGTACTAGATCGGATTTATGATGGTTCTCCCATTTTGAGGCTAATATTTATGACGTAGGGGGCACGCCGGGACCCCGTGGAAAATGGGTAGAGGGATGAGTGTTCTTGGCAGCGCGCCGCCGAACGAGGCGACTCCGGTATCCTCACGCCCTCCCCGCCGACCGCAGGGTCAGTCCAGGCCGATGACGCCCCACTGACCACGAGTGTTACCTCCGCTGAGACCTCCCACACCGATGCATCCTCCGTGGGATCGCGACGTCTCTACCTCTTGGTCGGCGCAAAGTTCTCCCTGGTGGTCGCGTTCACGGCGGCGTGGGTCTGGCTGTCGGTGTGGATCTCGGGTGGGTGGGTGAGCGATCTCGCGCCGGTGACGGGTCCGATCCTCGCCTGGGCTGTCGTCATCCTGGTCGCGTACCTGCCCGGTGCGATCGTGGCGTTCATGGCCGCCTCCCTCATGCTCGACCGTCAGCCGCCGCTGCGCGTGACGTCACCGACGACCGCGTTGACCATCATCATCGCGGCGCGCAACGAGGAACCTGGCATTCGCGAGACCATCGCGGCGATCAGCCGTACGGACTGCGTGGGACCGGTCTCGGTGTTCCTGGCGGACAACGGGTCGACAGATGGCACCTGTGACGAAGCCCGGCGGACCGCTGCCGAACTGGGCGTCTCGCTGCGCATCATCTCTGAGCCGACGCCGGGGAAGTCGAACGCGTTGAACACCGCGTTGAAGTATGTCGATACGACGTATGTGGTGACGGTGGACGCGGACACCTTGCTTCACCTGGAGTCGCTGCGCAGGCTGGTCTCGCGGCTCGAGTCGGCACCGTCGGACACGGCTGCGGTCGCCGGAACGGTGCTGGTGCGCAACTCCCGGGCGAACCTGCTCACGCGGATGCAGGAGTGGGACTACTACCTCGGCATCGCGGCGGTGAAGCGGATGCAGGGTCTGTTCCAGGCGACGCTCGTGGCACAAGGAGCGTTCTCGCTTTACAAGACCGCCGAGCTGCGACGAGTGGGCGGCTGGCCTGACGCGATCGGTGAGGACATCGTGGTGACCTGGCGACTGATGGAGGAGGGTAACCGTGTCTTGTTCGAGCCGACCGCCATTGCCTTCACCGACGCCCCCGTCAAGGTGCGCCACTTCATGCGGCAGCGGGCACGGTGGGCGCGCGGGATGCTGGAGGGTATCGCCATGGTGCCACCGTGGCGTCAGCCTCGCCGGATGACCGGGCTTATTGCCGGCATCGACCTGCTCATCCCGTTGCTGGACGTTGGCTACGCGCTGATCTGGATACCGGGTGTGGTCCTGCTGCTCCTCGGTCACCCGCTGATCGTGTCGGCATGGACCCTGACGGTCCTGCCGGTCACCCTCCTGATGTACGGCGGCTTGCGGAGCTTCCAGGCTCGGCACGTGTTCGATCCGATGGACCTGCAGGTGCGCCGCAACCGCTGGGGTTACGTGGCCTTCTTGCTGGGGTACCAGGTGCTGTGTTCGTTTGCGTCGCTCGCCGGCTACGGGCAGCACCTCGCGGGGGCACATCGGCGCTGGAAGTAAGGCCCCGGGCTGGGGCCAAGCTGGTCCCTCGCACTCATGAGGGCGAATCGATCGAGCAGGTCCGCCTACCCGGTGGGGTATTCGATGGGCCGAAGCGTAGGCCTGGCAAGGCCGTCGCGGCAGGATTTTGACGGACTGCGAAGGTGATTACGAACGCACCTCGCTACCAGGCGGAGGGCTCGTAGTCCTTGACGAAGCACCCGAAGATGTCATGGCCCAGCTCACCCTGCACGATCGGGTCGTAGACGCGTGCGGCGCCATCGACGAGATCCAGGGGGGCATGGAAGCCCTCCTCGGCGAGGCGGATCTTGGTCGGGTGCGGGCGCTCATCGGTGATCCAGCCGGTATCGACCGCAGTCATCAAGATGGCGTCGGTCTCGAGCATCTCCTGTGCGCTGGTCCGCGTGAGCATGTTGAGTGCCGCCTTGGCCATGTTGGTGTGGGGATGGCCTGGGCCCTTGTAGCTGCGGCTGAACTGGCCCTCCATCGCCGACACGTTGACGACGTACTTCCGGCGGGACGCGGAGGACGCCATGGAGGGACGAAGACGGCTGATCAAGATGAATGGTGCCGCCGAGTTGCAGAGCTGAACCTCGAGCAGCTCCAACGGGTCCACCTCGTGCACCTGCTGAGTCCAGCTGTTCACATCGTGAAGGTCCGGCACCAGACCGCCGGCGTCGATTGCGGTGCCGGCCCGCACCCGGGCGGGTGTCGCAGAACCCGCGCGCAAGGCCAGCGCGGTCACGGACTGTGGGTTGCTTGCGCCGCTCGTGGCAGTGGGGTGTGCCGTTGGGAGGGCATGAAGCGCACGCGCGAGGGACGAGGGATGGGCGTCGCGGACGTGGTCGAAGGTGATCATGTCGGGCAACGGCCCGCTGGGCAGAGGCGCCGACTCGGCCGCGACCAGTGGCGCATAAGACCCGGGCGAGCGGCGTACGGTCTGGGCGGCGTTGTTGATCAGGATGTCCAGCGGCCCTTGTGCCGCAACGGAATCCGCGAGCGCCACGACCTGCGCGGGGTCACGCAGGTCGATCCCGACGATGCGTAGTCGGTGGATCCAGTCGGCGCTGTCCTCCATGGCGGTGAACCTGCGGACGGCATCGCTGGGGAAGCGCGTCGTGATCGTCGTGTGGGCTCCGTCGCGCAGGAGCCTCAACGCGATATACATCCCGATCTTTGCGCGGCCACCGGTGAGCAGGGCGCGCCGACCGGTGAGGTCTGTGCGCTCGTCGCGCTTGCTGCGGTTGAGGGCCGCGCACGGAGGGCAGAGCTGGTGATAGAACGCGTCGACGTCGACGTACCGGGACTTGCAGGTGTAGCAGGAGCGCGGTTGCAGCAGCTTTCCGGCGAAGGCCCCAGCGGCGTTCGACACCAGCTTCAAGCCCTGGGTCTCGTCGTCTATCCGATCGCTGGCGCCGGTCGCAGTGAGCGCGGTGACGGCGCGATCGTTAGCCAGTACCTTCTCGCGCCGCTCTGACCGGCGTGACTCCTTGACGCCCTTGTAAATTCGCGCGGTCGCCCGCCTGATCGCCACGGCGTCCGGATGTTCGACCGGCAGGTCATCGGCCGCTGCGAGGACACGGAGGCACAGCTCGAGGTCAGCCGCCAGGATCCCGGGTTGTCCGGCCTCGGTGGGTGCAGCACGGAGTCGTCGAGCCCCTTGGTCCGCTGTGGTGGAAGGCTGGTCTTCTTCGGTGAGCACCCCAAAACTGTACGGGACCCTATACGCCCGAGCCCTTGTGCGGCTTGTCGGTCGGGGCGGCATCAGCTTCTACCGTTGGCTCCAGCGGAGCAGGAATCCCGTCCTCGTCCCTCGACTCGTCCAGGTCTGGCCCGGCGCTGCCACTGGCTTTGGAGTCCACAGCGTCAGCCGCGGCCACCGTGTCGGTCGAGCGCAGCGGCTCGACCTTCGAGTGCCGACCGTTCGACGGCGCGGTGTACGAATCCTCGAGCGGGGTCGCCCAGGGGTCGTCCTTGGGCGCAGACTTCTTCAGGAACGCCGCAGCGCC
>JAYSQH010000236.1:0-5110 GCA_043721655.1 Phycicoccus sp.
CTGTCCGACTTCACCGACAAGACCGATCGTGGCTCGGCTTTCATCTTCGGCGACGGCGCCGGAGCCTCGATCGTCGGTCCCTCGGACTTCCCCGGGATCGGCCCCACGGTGTGGGGTTCTGACGGCTCCAAGTGGAAGACCATCTCGCAGCGCAACTCCTGGATCGAGGTGCGCGACGGCGATATCTCGTGGCCTGCGATCACGATGGAAGGGCCGGCAGTTTTCCGCTGGGCGGTCTGGGACATGGCACCCATTGCGCAGGCAGCCCTCGACCAGGCAGGTATCAAGGCCGAGGACCTCGACGCCTTCATCCCCCACCAGGCAAACATGCGCATCATCGACGCGTTGGTCAAGCAGCTCAAGCTGCCCGAGCACGTCCCGGTCGCTCGCGACATAGCCGAGACCGGCAACACCTCAGCGGCATCCATCCCCCTCGCAACCCAGCGGATGCTCGACTCGGGCGAGGCGCCGCACGGCGGCCTGGCTCTGCAGATCGGGTTCGGCGCCGGACTCGTCTACGCCGCGCAGGTCGTCGTCCTTCCCTGAAAGCTCCCGCCGTCCCGACGGGCCATTCGGGTCACACAGCACCACACGAAGATCCCCAGGAACCGCGACAACAAGGAGTTCACACCATGGCCCTCACCGAGCAGGCAATCCTCGAAGGTCTCGCCGAGATCGTCAACGAAGAGACCGGTCTCGACACCGCCTCGGTCCAGTACGACAAGTCCTTCACCGATGACCTCGACATCGACTCACTGTCGATGATGACCATCGTCGTCAACGCCGAGGAGAAGTTCGGCGTCCGTATCCCCGATGACGAGGTCAAGAACCTCAAGACGGTTCGTGACGCCGTGGGCTTCATCGCCGGCGCGCAGGTCTGACCGACCCGCGTCCGCTGTGGTGCGTTGTGGCCGGTCGGCTCCAACGCATCACAGCCACAAGACACTGATGCCGTGTGCCGTCTGCCGTAACGCCGCACCGCTATCCCGCCGGGACCCCTGAACACAAGGAGCAGAACCGCCAATGACCTCGAACCACGAGCAGCGCATCGTCGTGACCGGTCTGGGGGCGACCACCCCCGTCGGTAGCACCGCCACCGAGACCTGGGAAGCGATCCTGGACGGCCAGTCAGGCGTGCGTGTGATGCCGTACGAGTGGGTCGAGACCTACCAGCTTCCCGTCAAGATCGCGGCAACGATCAAGCAGTCTCCCCTGGAGGTTCTCAGTCGGGTCGAGGCTCGGCGCCTCGATCCCTCGGGGCAGTACGGCCTGATCGCCGCCCGCGAGGCCTGGGTGGACGCAGGCACCCCGGAGGTCGACCCCGAGCGTCTTGGCGTCGTCATGGGCTCTGGTATCGGTGGAGTCAACACCCTTCTGGATCAGTGGGACACCCTGCGGGAGAAGGGCGTTCGTCGCGTCTTCCCGCTCACCGTGCCCATGCTGATGCCCAATGGTCCGGCGGCAGCTGTGTCCCTTGAGCTCGGCGCCCGCGCCGGGACGCACACGCCTGTCAGCGCCTGCGCCTCCGGAGCAGAAGCCATCGGCCTGGCCATGCAGATGATCCGCAGCGGTCGAGCCGACATCGTCGTCGCGGGCGGCACAGAGGCTGCGATGCACCCCATGCCCATTGCTGGGTTCGCAGCGATGATGGCCCTGTCGACCCGCAATGACGATCCCGAAGGAGCCTCCCGTCCCTATGACGCCGGCCGCGACGGCTTTGTCCTGGGCGAGGGCGCCGCTGTTGTGGTGCTGGAGACCGAAGCGCACGCCAAGGCCCGCGGCGCGAGGATCTACGCGGAGGTCGCCGGTCTGGGGATGTCCTCGGACGCGTACCACATCGCAGCACCCGACCCCGTGGGCGCTGGGGCTTCCCGCGCGATGCTCGAAGCAGTGGCAAGCGCCGGCCTCTCGCCCAAGGACATCGTCCACATCAACGCCCACGCCACATCGACCCCGGTGGGCGATATCGCCGAGTCCAACGCCATCCGCCTGGCCTTCGGTGACGAGGCCGACCACATGCCGGTGAGCGCGACCAAGTCGATGACCGGTCACCTCCTCGGCGCCGCTGGCGCGATAGAGACCATTCTGACAATCCTGGCCATCCACCACCGCCTGGCGCCGGCAACGATCAACCTCGATGACTTTGACCCGCAGATCTCACTCGACGTCGTGCACGGTGAGCACCGCAAGCTTCCAGCCGGTGACATCGCGGCGCTGAACAACTCCTTCGGGTTCGGTGGCCACAACGTGGCACTGACTGTTCGCAGCATCTGATGACCCGCATGCCCAGCCCCGCAGCCGAACAGGCAGTAGCCGCAACCAAGCCCAAGATCGACAGGGAAAGCGACCCCCGCAACCCGCGCAAGCGTCTCGAGGCCTTCTTCGACGACGGCGTGCTCGAGCTGATCACAGCTGAGGACACCAGCGGCATTCTCTGCGCGGTGGGCCCGGTGCGCGGTATCCCGGTCGTCGTCTTCTGCTCGGACGCCACGATCCAGGGTGGCGCGATGGGCTACGCGGGCTGCAAAGCGATCCTCGTGGCTTACGAGCGCGCGTTGGCCGACAACACGCCGATCGTGGGCATCTGGCACTCCGGGGGCGCCCGGCTGGCCGAGGGTGTCGTCTCGCTTCACGCGGTCGGTGAGGTGTTCGCGATCATGACGCGGGCATCGGGCAAGATTCCGCAGATCTCCATCGTCATCGGCGCGGCAGCCGGTGGCGCAGCCTACGGTCCCGCGTTGACCGACATCGTGATCCTCGGCCCGGACGGGCGTATCTTCGTGACCGGTCCGGACGTCGTGCGTTCAGTCACCGGCGAGAACGTCGACGCGCTGCGACTCGGCGGGCCCGAGCCACATGGTCGTCGCTCTGGCGTCGTCCACGTCGTCACCGAGACGACCGAGGCGGCATACGCGCGCGGCCAGCAGCTCTGCTCCCTGCTCGCCGACCAGGGCAAGCTCGACGTGGACTCGGTGGCCGATCGCGATCTGGCAGAGACCTTCCCGGAGTCTGCTCGCCGGGCCTACGACGTGCATCCGTTGATCGCCAACGTGCTTGACGACCCCGAGAAGAACATCGAGCTGCACCCCAAGTGGGCTCCGAACATCACGACCACCTTGGGCCGTTTCGGTGGCCGGACGGTCGGCGTCGTGGCCAACAACCCGATGCGCCTCGGCGGCTGTCTCGACTCGTCCTCGGCCGAGAAGGCCGCACGCTTCGTGCGCATGTGCGACTCCTTCGGTGTCCCCCTCATCGTGCTGGTGGACGTGCCCGGTTATCTGCCCGGCGTCGGCCAGGAGTGGGACGGCGTGGTGCGACGTGGCGCCAAGCTGCTGCATGCTTTCGCCGAAGCCACCGTTCCCCGCGTCACGCTCGTCACCCGCAAGTCGTATGGCGGTGCGTACATCGCCATGAACGCCCGATCCCTAGGCGCGACAAAGGTATTCGCCTGGCCGACGGCCACCGTGGCCGTCATGGGCGCGGTCGCCGCCGTTCGCATCCTGCACCGTCGACGCCTCGCCGAGGTGGCAGATGACGACCGCACACAGGTCGAGAACGAGCTGGCAGCCGAGCACGAGGTGCTTTCTGGAGGCCTTCCGCGCGCGGTCGAGATCGGCGTGGTCGACGAGATTATCCAGCCGAACGTGACCCGCAGCGCCCTGGCCGTGGCGATCGCCGAAGCGCCTCAGCGCCGCGGCAACCACGGCAACATCCCGCTGTAGCCGAAACGCTTTTCAGCCGACGTGCAGCCAGCGCACCGTGGCCGCGTCACCGGCATAGCGGAATGGCTCCAGCTCGTTGTCCCAGGCCCGACCCAGCAGCAGGTCGAGCTCCTCACTCAGGACAACGGGGTCGCCCTTGCTGACCGAGATCGCGGCCCGCAGACGATCCTCGTTGACCACAGAGTCGCCGCTGGCCGAGGTCCAGGTGTGGTGGATCCCGAGGCTCGGAGTGTGGGACCAGCGCGAGCCGTCGTTGCCCAGGCTGGGATCCTCGGTGACCTCGTAGCGAAGGTTGTCCCACCCTCGCAGCGTGCTGGCGACCTTGCCACCAGTGCCAGCCTCGCCCACCCATGACAGCTCGCTTCGCATCAACGTCGGGCCCAGTGGCTGGTCGATCCACTCGAGCGCGACACGGTGACCGAGCACCGACTCAAGCGCCCAGGTGATGTGGGGGCACAACGCAGCGGGGGTGGAGTGAATGAACACCACCCCGCGCGTCATGACACGCGCCATTGAGACAGCCATCCGGGCCTCCTGTGTACGAGGGACGTCTTCCCCAACGACCTCGACACGGACCGGCTCTGTCATGCAGCAACTGCCGAGACAATCGGCAGGTGAATCAATTGTGCCCCATTCGTCACAGGAGCACCAGTGGTGGCCGTGCGTATGTTGCGGCCGGCAGGAAGGCGAGTCCGGGCGCCCGGCATACGGGCTGACAGGATGGGAGCCATGCTCGTGCACCCGTGGGACGCCCCGAACCATGACGACGAGTGGCGCGCCGTTCTGAACGAGTTCGACTTCGGCCAGCTGATCGCGCCCGGTGGACCGGACCAGGACCTGCCGATCGTGGTCCCCACGCACTTCATCTTCGACGGTGAGCACACGGTGGAGCTGCATCTCGCCCGAGCCAACCCGGTATGGCACGCGCTCGCCGAGCGCCCGCGCGCCTTGTTCACAGTGGTAACCGACTATGTGTACGTCCCGGCGGCGGTCAACGCCGACAAGGGCGAGGATCCCGCGATCGGCGTGCCGACCAGCTACTACGCCGCCGTTCAGGCTCAGGTTGACGTCGAGGTCATCGACGAGCCGATCGCGAAGGCTGCGATCCTGGCCCGACAGCTGAGCCACTTCGAGCCAAGGGACTCCCTTCGGATCACGCCGAGCATGGACGTCGAGACCGACCGGCGGTTGATGCACGGCATCCGCGGACTCCGCCTTTCCATCACCAGCGTTCACGCCAAGTTCAAGTACGGCGGCAACAAGACGCAGGAGCACCGCGTCGCGATCGCAGCCGCGCTCCAGCTCCGCAACGGCCCGATGGATGCCGCCGCCCGGCGCCGCGTGCTGAGCCGGAAGGCGCCGCGATAGGCTCACCAGTCGCGCGACGC
>JAYSQH010000237.1:0-4059 GCA_043721655.1 Phycicoccus sp.
ACGGCATACCGAACATGGATGCGCCGACAACGTCCAGCTCGTTCCTGAGCTCGTCGACGAGGGCATCAAACCGCGCGCGTCCGGCCTCAGTGGGCTGGGTCATCCTCGGTGGTTCCGTCATGGCCCGACTCTAGCGCCGGGAAGGTCGGCACGAACGGCGAAGAGCACCGGCTCTGACCCGCTGCCCTCTAACGGACGTGCAGCAGGACGGGGAAGGCGCGAACAGGTCAGCAGAATCGCGGGAGGTGGTGCGCCAGCTGACGTCCCCACCACTGCCAGTCCTGACTGACATCATTGCCCCACAGGTCTAACTGGTGCGCAATTCCCTTGTCACTCAACACCTCTGCGAACCTCCGTGTCGATGGCAGGGCGCCAGCTGGATGCGCCTCGTGTTCCCCCTGACCACATACGAGCAGGATCGAGAGGCGCTGGCGCAGCCAATCCAGGCGGTCTTCGTCGAGACTGGCCACATAGTCGGCCGGGTTGGTGAAATACGTCCCGCCCCCGCGCTCACCCGCGCCGAGCCCGAGCCCTTCGTAGCTGCCCGACAGCCCAATGGCCAAGGGCGCCAGGTCGGCGCGCTGGAGGGCAAACTGCATGGCGTGGAAGGCACCCCTTGAAGTGCCCAAGGCGATGATGTCCTCGTGGCCTCCGAGGACCTCAAAGATCGCGGGCATCACCGCCTGCTCAAGCCATCCCTGGTACAGCGACTGCCTCTCCACAGGTCCCCCGATCGAGCTCTGACCGAGTTCCTCAGCCGAACCTGCCCGGGCCAGCTCCGGTTCCTCGTCGAGGGAGTCAACGCAGAAGAAGGTCACGCGCCCGGCGTCGACCAGCCATTGAACCGCCGAAACCATCCCGTTGTCAGCAAATGCCTCAGCGCGGCACCCCTCCCTGGGGAACACGAGCACCGGGCGGCCGTAGTGACCGTGCCGAATCATGCCTAGACGTCGATGGGACCCCGGGACGTCAAACTCCACACGTTCGCCAATCTCACCAAGCACCCCATCATCTTGGCGCAGCGATCAGCGTTGCGCAGCAGATCAGCCCGCCCGATCTCAGAACAGGGCGCTCATGAGTGCTCGGCGGGCCTTCAGGACCCGCTCATCGTGCGTCCCGACGACCCCGAACAGCTCAACCAGGTGCTCACGCACGGTGTCGCGCTCATCGCCCTCGGTCGCACGAACGGTGTCGACCAGTCGTGCGAAGGCGTCCTCGACGTGGCCACCAAGTACGTCTAGGTCTGCCATCAACATCTGGGCAGCGATGTCTGTGGGAGCCTGTGCCGCGGCCACACGTGCCGCCTCCAGGTCGGCGCCGGCCGTGCGCTGCATGAGCTTGACCTGGGCCAGGCCCACAGCGGCATCACCGTCAGCAGGGTTCAGAGCCAGCGCCTTGGTGTAGGCGTCCGCCGCGGCGTCAAGGTCGTTGCGCTCTATCGCGTCGAACGCCTCCTGGTGCAGAGGTGGCAGGTCTGGTTCAACGTCGGCATCACCGGAGGCCGCGAGCGAGACCCGGCCGGTCACGCCATGCTCGACCGCAAGTTTGAGCAGCTCATCGACGTACACCCGCACCTGCTGCGCGGACTGCACACCCAGGAACAGCGGCACGGGCTGACCTGCCACCAACCCAAGCGTCATAGGCACGGACTGGACCTGGAAGGCCTGCAGCAGACCAGGATTGGCGTCGACGTCGACCGACACGACCTGGAATCGGCCCTCGTACGACGCTGCCACGGAGGCCAGCACCTCGACGAACTCGGCCGACGTCGGAGCGCGCCTGGACCACAGGACCACGACTGCCGGGACCTTTTCGGTGCCGGTGACGATGGCCTGGAAACCACCGTCGGTGCCCTCGATCACGAGTCCTTGGGCCAACGTCGCCGCAGCCTCGGGTGCCGGCTGGCTGAGCGTTGACAGGTCCACGGCGCCGTGAAGGCCCGCCGTGTTGATGGGGTGCGAAGTCATGACCCCATTGTCACCGACCTCGACCCGATCACGAGCCCGACCCCGCAACTACCTGCTCAGAAGCTGCAACCAGGATGGCTCGCCCTTTCGACTGCGGCACCGAAAACACAATGAACTCGAGGGTGGTGATCGAGGCCGACTTGGTGACCCGCTTCTTCCCGGTGAGCAGGACAAACGCCTTGTTCGATGCGGTGTTCACTGCCTGACCCTTTTTCACCTTGACAAGGTCCGTGCGCTCGATCACCCCAAAGACCAGCGCATCGCCGTTGGCCTGTCGAACGGCATACACGGAGTTGGGGACGACTTTGTGGACCTGGGAGAACGTCGCCTGGGTAGCAACCGCTTTGGCGACGCCGGCCGCTCGAACATGCACCTGACTGGAGAAGGGGTCTGCGACGAAGGGTGGGTTGGTCACGGACTTGGCTGGAAATGCCATCCCAGCGGCATAGGCTCCGAAAAGTGCTGTGCCGCTCACCACGAGCCCGGCGCCATTGGTCAACAGTGGCGAACCCTGGACCAAGGGACCGAAAGGTTTGACGGTGGACGACGGCAGCATCGTTGCGGACATGCTGATGCGGTACGGCGTCGCTGCACTGGGTGACATCAGCAGGTGCAGGACCGGGAGGCTGCCCTCCGCGGCCACGGTCTGGGCCACCATGAGGCGTGGAAAGCTGAAGCCTCTCGAGACCGCCAGAAGCCTGGGTTGTAGCGGTGTCAGAACTGGGGATTCCGCACTCACAGGCTGGACCGCGACCAGCCTGACCCGCGCCTTTGCGGCCCTCAGTGCCTCCCCTGTGTATGCCGTCGAAAGCGCCACCTGGGCGGCCACCCCGGTGGTCGCCCCGCCCTGCTGAGCAGCGGTGAAGTCCCGGGTGAGGATGCTCCTGGCCTGGCCAACGGTCACGGGCGCCCACGCGGGGTTCGCCTTCGGCGGCTCACGAATGCCCAGGGCGTCGCGTCCGGCCCCGCAGCCGCTCACGAACAGCGAGATCACGACACCGACGATGATCAGGGCCATCGCGCGGGGGCTTCGGGTCATGTCCGCACCTGTGACCTTCTCGCCCGTACCGCGGCAATCCGTCGTGCCGTGTGGCGCCCACGCCCCAGGTCGATGAAGGCGAACGCAGCGATGATCGCGCCGATCACGACCGCGGACAGCGCCTCGAAGAACCAGGCCCGCTTTGCCCAGGTCAAGGTCATGGTGACATTGGTCAGCGCCGTGGCATCACCTGAGGTGACCACCGCCGTCTCAGGCGCCCTGCCCTGGGCAACCACCATCTCGGCTGAACCTGACCCTTCGGCGGAGATCCGCCACACGTCCGCCTTGCTGATGTCTGGCAGTGCGCCGGATCCCGAGGCGCGAAGGTCAAGAGTGCCGGCGGGATAGTGAACACCGCTGACCGTGGACACTGCATGCCTCGCCAGAACCGCGCGAGCATCGGCGGACGACGCTGCTGCCATCCAGAGCGCACCGCCATCGCTGCGCGTCGCCTTGACCCGAACCGGGAAGTTGAGGGAGTTGAGCACCTCAGGTTCGACGACGATGGCTCCGGTCGCCTTTGAGCTAGCGCTGAAATGCACCTCGCCAGAGGGACCGAGCTTGAGGGCGGTCCAGACGCCGAAGACGGCAAGGGCGATGCCCAGCACAGCCATGACAGCGCCGAGAACCTGTCGTGCTGCTGCAGGCACGGGCACGTCTCTCTATTGAAGGTGGTCGCGTTGACCGTGATCCATCAGTCTAGAGTCGCGCCGGGGCGGAACCGCGCGGCTAGAACCGCGCGGGCTCGCGATAGACGCCCCAGAGGTCGCGCAACGCGTTGCAGATCTCGCCCAGCGTGGCTTCGGCACGAACCGCATCGAGCATGGCCGGGACCATGTTCTGCTTCGTCCCTGCCACCTCCACCAGGTGTCGTACCGCGGCATCGACCGCAACCTCGTCACGGGCAGCCTTGCGGGCGGCGAGCATCGACACCTGTTCCAGCTCAACCTCGTGACTGACCCGCAGGATCTCGAGCTCATGGCTGACGGACTCGGTGTGGCAGTTCACGCCGACCACCTTCTTGTCGCCCTTCTCGAGGGCGATCTGGTAGGT
>JAYSQH010000238.1:0-1942 GCA_043721655.1 Phycicoccus sp.
GCGCAACGTCTCGTCCCCCCATCCCGAGCGCGCACCTGGCTGCTCTACCTTGCAGCCTGCGCGTTGGCTTTCGAGCACGGCAACCTCACCATCTACCAAGTTGTCGCAGTCCGGCAAAGCGAGCTCGGAGCCAGCAACCTGCCGTTGACCCGAGACCAATGGCTTGCCACAGCTCCCTGATGAACCCGCATCGGTGGGCTCGGACACATCCGGGAGCCATTGGCTGCGGCATACGGGCGCGACGCTGGCTGCCGCCTCCGGCGCAACCACGAAAGAGCTGATGCACCGGCTGGGGCACGCGTCCCCCGCGGCCCGGTCGACATGCTCACATTTCGAGATTCCCCGGAGCCACCGGACTACCCCGCCCCGTCGTGGCGTTCTTCAGTTCATGGCCGCATACCCGCGTTTCCCGCGTGTCGTCGACGACGTCACCGTTCGGCTGATCGCCGCCGTCGTCCTTGTCCTGGCCGTCTCTGCCCTGGCCTTGAACCAGTGGTGGATCTACGCGGTGCTGGCGCTCGACTTCACCCTGAGGACCGGGTTCGGCCCCAGCGCCAGCCCGATCGCGCAGGCCGTGATCCGCGTTGTGCGTCCACTGGTCAAGGCGCCTCCGCTCCCGACCGCGGGACCCCCCAAGCGCTTCGCCGCGGCTATCGGTGCCGCACTCACCACCACGGCGGCCGTGCTGTGGATTCTGGGTGTCGCGGCTCCCGTCGTGGTGACGATCGGGGCCATCATGGTCGTCTTCCCAGCCCTTGAGTCGATCCTCGGGCTCTGTGTTGGCTGCAAGGCCTTCGCGATCCTGATGAGGCTCGGGCTCGTACCCGCCGAGATCTGCCTCGAGTGCGCCGACATCAGCCTGCGCCAACGCAGCGTGCCCAGCACGGCCTGAGCCACTGGGTCGTCAGGTTCGCCACAGCAGTACGACGGCCCGGTCGTCGGTCTCGCCGGCCAAAGGTGCGGCGCAGATCCGTGACGCGCCACCGGCAAAGCCGCGTGACATGAGACGTTCGGCCGCGCCGAGCATCCGGTCGATCCCGACCGAGAGGTCGCGGGTTCGGGTCTCGACGACTCCGTCGGTGTAGAGAAGCAAGGCATCGCCACGGTCCAGCCGACCATCGAATCGGGGGAAAGCCGCGCCGTCAAGGACACCCAGCAGCGGACCGTTCTCGGCGTCCAAGATCTGCCAGCGACCAGAACCAGCGGAGAACTTCACGGCTGGAGGATGTCCGGCACTGCCAAGGCTGAACCGGCCCGATTCGAGGTCGAGCCCCACGTGTACCGCGGTGGCAAAGCCCTCGCCCCAGCCCTGGCGAATCAGATAGGTGTTAGCAGCCCCGAGAAGGTCAGCTGGATCCATCGCGCCGAGCAACCCGCCCAGAGCCCCTGACAGAAGCAACGCCCTCGTCCCGGCCGTGACCCCCTTGCCCGAGACATCCACCAGCGCCACCTCGAGCCGGTCGCCAGTGTTCGAGTGCGCGGCCACCACAAAGTCACCCGAGAACGACTCGCCGTGAGCCGCTTCCAGGGCAACCTCGGCGTGCCACGGCTCGGGCAGGGCGGGCAGCTCACCGTGTGCTCGAAGCCGATCGCGCAGGTCCACCAGCATCGACTCGCCCAGTGTCCCGTGAACACCCAGCCGGGCTCGGGAGACCGACAGCCAGGTCATGGCGGCCGCCACCATGGCGGTCACAACGCTGGCGCCCACGAAGTTGGGTTTGGCCCCCCCATGGAACCACTGCTCAGCGCCCATCAGGCCGGCGATGGCCACGAGGACGAGGGCGAGCCATCTCGGTGGCAGGAACAGCCCGGCGAGCACGACCAAGGGCAGGAAGGACGACCAAGGCATCACGGACGGATAGCGGGCGATGAGGACGTACATCAATACGGCCATCAGGATGAGGAGCACTGCTGGCACCACCGGGTGGCGCCAAAGGATCCA
>JAYSQH010000239.1:0-1808 GCA_043721655.1 Phycicoccus sp.
GCGAGGAGTTCAGCGCTCCGGTCAGGGTCCGGCGTACCACGATCGAACGCGCCTTGGCGTCACGTGCGAGAGCCGACAACCACGAGCGCAGCCGGGCGATCTCGCGCTCTGAGAGCAAGCCCTCGTCCGACAGCCTCGTCTCGGCAACAGTGAAGATCGGGGCCCCGGCCAGCCCCTGCGAACGCAACATCGACGCCAGATGCCCACGCACCTCGTCCATCGCTTCGAGGGGCACCCGGTCCAGAACGATCGCGACCGAGGTCCCGCTCTCGGATGCTCCGCGAAGGAGCTCCCAGGGCACGGCATCGGCGTAGCGGGCGGCGGTGGTGACGAAGAGCCAGAGGTCAGCGGCCGCCAGCAGCTCGCGGGCGAGAACGCGGTTCGTCTGGACCACCGAGTCGATGTCCGGCGCATCGATCAGCGCCAGGCCGGCGGGCAGCGCCCCGGAAGCGACCAGCCGGAGCCCGCCCTGGTCAGCACCGCCACTGTCACCCCCAGAGACTCGGGCCAGACCCGACAGAACCCGGCCCCCGATGAACCAGCTGGTGTCCTGCGGATGGTGCACCAGCACCGGTGACCGCGTGGTGGGGCGGAGCACGCCACTGCGACTGACAACTGAACCAACCAGCGAGTTGACCAACGTGGACTTGCCGGCGCCGGTCGATCCGCCGACCACTGCCAGCAGAGGGGCATCCAGTGAGGTCAGGCGCGGTATGACGTAGTCCTCGAGCTGTTTGAGAAGCGCCGACCGCGACAGGCGGGCCTCGGCTGCGCCGGGAATGTCGAAGGGCAGCGTGGCGTTTTCGAGCTCGGATCGAAGCTGCTGGACAGCACTCAGCAGCCCCGCGTCATCAACCCCAGCCGTCACAACCCGCAAGCCTGCCCTGTCCACAGCCTCATCCTCAACCCGGGGCAGGGAAAACCCGTGGATATGACAGCTTCTCGGGGTGGCCCGCACTCCACTCACCGCCTGTATGCCGCCTGCTCCCCTACACTTCTCGCGTCGCCTCCGCCCATTGCGGGGGACGTGCCCCCGTAGCTCAGCGGATAGAGCAAGAGCCTTCTAATCTCTAGGTCGCAGGTTCGAGTCCTGCCGGGGGCGCCGTCTAAGGTGGAGCCCGTGACCCAGAACACCAACCAGCGCTCAACCAATGACCGGATCGTCTGGATCGACTGCGAGATGACCGGCCTCAGCCTCACCGCCGACGCACTGATCGAGGTGGCGGCCTTGGTGACCGACTTCGACCTGAACCAGCTCGGCGACGGCATCGACCTGGTCATCAAGCCTCCGGCCGAGGCGATCGACCAGATGGACGACTTCGTCCGTGAGATGCACACCTCAAGCGGTCTGCTCGTCGAGCTGGCCGACGGCATCACGATGGCCGATGCCGAGCAGCAGGTCCTGGCCTACGTGCGCGAGTGGGCGCCGGATGCCGCCAAGGCGCCTCTGGGTGGCAACACCGTGGCGACGGACCGCGGCTTCCTTGCACGCGACATGCCCGAGCTCGAGTCGCACCTGCACTACCGGATCATCGACGTCTCCTCGATCAAGGAGCTGGCCCACCGCTGGTTCCCTCGCGCCTACTACAACTCCCCCAAGAAGAATGGCGGGCACCGGGCTCTGGCCGACATCCGCGAGAGCATCGCCGAGCTCCGCTACTACCGCGAAGCGGTCTTCGTGCCGCCGCCCGGTCCCGACTCCGAGGCCGCAAAGGCGATCGCGGCCCGCCACGGTATCGGGCCGGACACCGCCTGAACCGGCCGACGGGTTGGGTCGGCGCGAGCACCTCGCCGGAACGGGTACGATG
>JAYSQH010000240.1:0-4157 GCA_043721655.1 Phycicoccus sp.
GATGCCTCAGCGGCGGCCATCACGAACGCGACGACGAGGCTGGCAAACGCCGCAATGATGAGCTGGGGGACCATGACTGGTGACGGATCGTCGGTGGTCAGAGACCAGCGCTGCGGCCGCGGCCGGCGAGGAACGTCAGGAGCAGGGTGCGCTGAAGCTCGAACATCTCGCGCTCTTCGTCAGGCTCGGCGTGGTCATAACCGAGCAGATGCAGGATGCCGTGGGTGAGGAGCAGGAGGAGCTCTTCCTCGGTCGCATGACCCGCCCCGACCGCTTGGTGCGCGGCGACCGACGGGCACATCACGATGTCCCCGAGCACCCCGTCGGCGGGCTCCTGGCCATCGCGACCGGGCCTGAGCTCGTCCATCGGGAAGCTCATCACGTCGGTCGGACCGGGCAGGTCCATCCACTTCACGTGCAGGACCTCCATCGCCGGCTCGTCGACGAGCTTGACGCACAGATCGGCCTGCGGGTGGACCTTCATCTCGCCCATCACGTACTTCGCGCAGGCCACGAGCTCCATCTCGTCGAGGGAGAAGTCACTCTCGTTAAGAACGTCGATGCTCACGGGCGACCACCGCCTTGGCCTCGTGGACGCGTCGGCCGCTCGACGAGGCGGTCAGGTTGTCCCAGCGTCCATAGGCATCCACGATGGCCCCGACCAGGCTGTGGCGCACCACGTCGTGGGAGTCCAGCTGGGCGAAGTGCACGTCCTCGACGCCGTCGAGGACGTCCTGGACAACCTTCAGGCCCGATGGCGTCCCGTTGGGCAGGTCGATCTGGGTGACATCGCCGGTCACGACCATCTTGGAGCCGAAGCCGAGCCGGGTGAGGAACATCTTCATCTGCTCCTGCGAGGTGTTCTGGGCCTCGTCAAGGATGATGAACGCGTCGTTGAGGGTTCGGCCGCGCATGTACGCCAGCGGGGCCACCTCGATGGTGCCCGAGGCCATCAGTCGCGGGATGGACTCGAGGTCGACCATGTCGTGCAGCGCGTCATACAACGGCCGGAGGTAGGGGTCGATCTTGTCGCTGATCGTGCCCGGCAGGAAACCGAGCCGCTCGCCGGCCTCGACGGCCGGCCGGGTCAAGATGATCCGGCTGACCTGCTTGGCCTGAAGCGCGGCCACCGCCTTGGCCACGGCCAGGTAGGTCTTTCCGGTACCGGCGGGGCCGATGGCAAACACGATGGTGTGCTTGTCGACGGCGTCCACGTAGTGCTTCTGGTTCAGGGTCTTGGGCCGGATCGTGCGACCCCGGTTGGACAGGATGTTGATCGTCAGCACGTCCGCCGGGTGCTCGTGGGTCTGCGCCCGCAGCATCGACACCGACCGCTCCACCGCATCGCGGTTCAGCGGCTGGCCGGTCCCCAGCACGACGAGCAGCTCGTCGATCAAGCGCTCGAGCAGGGCCACCTCGGCCGGCGTACCGGAGACATGGAACTCGTTGCCGCGCACATGGATGTCGAGGTGCGGGAAAGAGTGCTCCATCGCGCGGAGCAGCTCGTCGCGGGTGCCCAACAACGTCACCATGGACAGCTCGGGCGGAAGGACGATGGTGTAGGTGGGCTCGCCACCGGCCGGTGATGGCTGGCCTTGGGCGGACCGCGGCTCGGGGCCAGTGGGCTGTCCAGCTTCGCTCATGTTGCGCTCAGTCTACGTGGGTTCTCCACGTGCACGTGGGTTCTCAACCCGGAGGCCACGTCATCGCGCGGCCCCCGAGCACATGCACGTGGGCGTGGAACACCGACTGTTGTGCCAGTTCCCCCGTGTTGAACACCCCGCGATAGCCGGCCCCGAGGCCCTCCTGGGCCGCAACGGCACCGACCGCCCTGAACAGCTCGACCGCCCCCTGCGGTGACGACTCGCCCAAGGCCACGACATCCGGCTGGTGCTCCTTGGGAATCACGAGCACGTGGGTTGGTGCCTGCGGCTCGATATCGCGAAACGCCAACGTCGTTGCCGTCTCATGGATGATCTCTGCGGGGATCTCACGCGCGACGATCTTGCAGAACAGGCAGTCGCTCGGCCCCGCAGCGTGATCGGTACTCATGGGACGAGCCTACGGCGCACCGGGACACTCCGGTCAACCGCGCAATGGAGCCGCGCGTCATACCAGCGTGAGAATGTTGACCGTGGTCGAACGGGGAGAGAGCGCGCCCGCCGTCGGGGGGTGGGAGGCCGATACGGCTCTCACCGACCTGTACGCCGCCCACTGGCACTCACTCGTGCGGCTCTCGTGGCTTCTGGTCAGGGATCAGTACGTGGCCGAGGAGACCGTGCAGGACGCCTTCGTGGCGATGCACTCCCACTGGTACCAGCTCCGGGACCAGGACCGGGCTCTGGCCTATCTCCGCCGCGCCGTGGTCAACAACTCACGTTCCGTCCTGCGCCACAAGAACGTCGCGGACCGCTATCTGAGCGCCGAGACCAGCGCCGCGACCGCCCACGGCATGACCACCGCGCCCAGCGCCGAGACGAGCGCCCTCAGCCACGTCGCCAGCGACCACCTGACTGCCGCACTCGGCCGCCTGCCCCGACGGCAGCGAGAGGTGCTCACGCTGCGCTACTACCTTGACCTCAGCGAGGCCCAGATCGCCGACGCCTTGGGCATCTCGCCAGGCTCGGTCAAGGTCCATGCTCACCGGGGCCTGGAAGCCCTGCGCACCGATCCGGAGGGCACGTCATGACCGACCCCGACAGGACCCGGTGACGGTATGAACAACAACGACAGCGACATCGAGCGTCGGCTGCGTGCGAGCCTTCGCCGGGACGCCGAGCGGATCAGCCCCCGAGAACGACGAACGGAGATCCTGGCCATGGTCCACGAGCAGACAGAAGCCACCGAGCCGACACGACGCTGGCTCATCCCCGTTGCCGCAGCGGCGTCCGTGGCTCTCATCGCCGTCTTTGCCTGGGGCGTCACCAACACCGGCGGCAGCCAGCAGGCCGCGCCCTCAGTACCGTCCACATCAAGCACGACGGGGGCGGCCGGCTCGCCCTCCAAGGACGTGACGGTTGCGACCACGCCGGTGGCGTTGCCGGCATACTTCGTCGGCGCGAACTCCGGCACCGGCGAGCGGTACGGCCTCTACCGTGAGTTCGTGCGGACTGCCGTCCCGGTGGGGGCCACTCCGTCGCAGAAGGCCAAGGCTGCCGTTGCCGTTGCCATGAACGCCCAGCCGTTCACCAACTTTGAGCCCTACGTGCAGCCCTGGTCCGGGACAACAGTCAATGACGTCACGGTCACGTCGAGCCTCATCACGATCACGCTGAGCGGCCCCGGTGCCAGTGGCTTCAATGCCGAGCAGACCAGGCTCGCCGTTCAGGAGCTGGTGTGGACCGCGCAGGCGGCCATCGGCCAAGGCACGATCCCGGTGACGTTCGTGGTCGCCGACGGCTCCACGAAGCTGTTCGGGACCTATCCCGCCGACGCGACGTACAACCGCCCGGCCAAGGAGTCGCAATACGAGGACCTCGCGCCGATCTGGATCATCTCCCCCTACCGCGGTCAGGTGTTCCCTGCGGCTGCCGCGGTGGTCGCCAGCGGCGAGTCCTGCGCCTTCGAGGCGACGACGGCATGGGAGCTGAAGAAAGGCAGTACGACGGTCAAGTCCGGTTCCGCCATGGCCTCCGGCGGATGCCCGATAGGTGGCACCTGGCAGGTGGACCTCGGGGTCCTCGCGGCCGGCGACTACACGTTCCGGATGTTCGAGGTCAGCATGAAGGACGGCGCCGGCCCGGTCGCCGAGACGTCGAAGCCCTTCACTGTCCAGTAGCCGGTAGATGTGGTCGCGTTTCAGCGCCAGCGACCGGCGGCACTCATCACCGCGAGTGCCGCTGGTCCGGCGCTCGATGAGCGAAGAACGTTGGGCCCCAGCCGCACCGCAACCGCTCCGGCGTTGACGAAGGCACTGAGCTCGGCCGGGGAGATCCCGCCTTCTGGACCGACGATGAGCACGACGTCGCCGGAGGGTGGCAGCTCGAGTCCGGCCAGGGGGCGCTCTGCCTCCCCATGCAGGATGACTGCAAGGGCCGCGCCCTCGATCCGCCGGATCACGGCCTGTTGGGTGGCGGGCTCGCGCACCAACGGGACACGGGTCCGCCGAGACTGCTTGGTCGCAGCCAGGACGATCGACTCCCACTTGCGCAAAGACC
>JAYSQH010000241.1:0-5627 GCA_043721655.1 Phycicoccus sp.
GCCAACACGTCGAGAGCCTCGCCCGCGACCTCGCCCAGGCACACGGCATACCGGTCATCCCTGCCTTCGCGTCGGCAGCCACCCCTTCGGTGTCACAGGCACTGGAAACACTGTGCGACAGGGGGATTCAGCGACCGGCGGTCGTCTCGCTCTTCGTGGCACCCGGGAGGTTGTCCGACTCGGTGGTGGCCGCGTGCCCGGATCTGCCGGTGTCAGACCCGTTGGGTGTCAGCCCGGCGTTCGTCGAGCTGCTCGTCGCACAGACGCGGGTGCTGTCCGCGAAGCGCTAGCCGGCGCCGAAGGCGGCGACCGCCCCGATGACCGTCACTGCGGGAGCACGCAGCTCGGGCGGCGGACCGGAGCTGACGATGGCGGCCAGGGTAGTCAGGACGACCTTCTGACCGGGCAGACCCCCGTCCATGACACAGGCCACCGGGGTGTCTCCGTCACAACCGGCATCCACCAGGGCACCGACGATCGAACCCAAGGTGCGCACGCCCATCAGGATGACCAGAGTGGTGCCGCCACGAGCCAGGGCGTCCCAGTCCAGGGTGCTGCCCGGATCATCGGGGCGAACGTGCCCGGAGACCACCGTGAAGCCTTGTGAGATGCCCCGGTGAGTCAGCGGTATGCCGGCCAGCCCAGGTGCGGCAACAGCTGAGGTGACACCGGGGATGACCTCGACCGGCACTCCGGCCTCCTGGCACGCGATGACCTCTTCCATCCCGCGTCCGAACACGAACGGGTCCCCGCCCTTGAGCCGGACCACAACCCGGCCCTCACGCGCCCTGCTGACCATCACCTCGTTGATCTGCTCCTGCGAGGTGAACCTCCCGCGCGGGATCTTTGAGACGTCGATGATCTCGACACCCTCACGCAGCCCATCCAGCGCTGCCAGCGGCGCCAGCCGGTCGACCACGACCACATCGGCATCGGCCAACGCCTGAAAACCCTTGAGCGTCAAAAGCTCTGGATCCCCCGGGCCCCCGCCGACCAGAATCACCCGGCCGGAGCCGGCAGCCTGAGCCCGGCGCCCGGCACGCAGAGCCGGGTCCTGGCGCAACGCAGCCTCCACCGCCGCGAGCGCCGCATCACGCAGTGCTGCAGCCGTGTGCGGGTCGCGGTCGCCGTGAACGCTGACAGTGGCCCGTCCGCTGCGACCAGTGGCCGGCATCCAGGCCGAAGCCCGGGATGCGTCATCGGCTCGCAGGCAGAAGATACGGGCCTCGTCCGCCTCAGCCAGGACCTCCGCGTTCACTTCCGCGTCCGCGGTGCAGGCCATCGCAAGCCACCCGTCCTGCAGGTCACCCCGCTCGTAGGGCCGGGCGAGCCACTCGATCTGGCCGCGGTCCGCGAGGTCCTCCAAAGCCGTCACGGCGGCGGGAGACACCAGGGTGACCCTGGCGCGCGCAGCCAGCAGGGCACCGACCCGGCGAAGAGCCACCGGTCCCCCACCCACCACGACAACGCGACGGCCGGCCAGACGCAACCCCAACGGCAGCAAGGGTTGCGGCCGCGGTGGCATGGTCATCCCTTGACCCTACAAGCGGCCGACCTGGTCGGGCAGCGTTCGCGCTGCGGGAGTCAGGCGGACAGCACCGGGTAGTCGGTGTAACCCTTGGCACCGCCACTGTAGAACGTCGCCATGTCGGGCTCGTTGAGCTCGGCACCGATGCGCAGGCGCTCGACGAGGTCGGGGTTGGCCAGGAAGCCGCGGCCGATGCAGAAGAGGTCGGTGGCGCCGGCGTCGACAGCCTCCTGTGCGGTGATCAGGTCAGACGGTCCGGTGAAGCCGGTGTTGAAGATAACCGGGCCGTCCCACTGCTTGCGAAGCTGCTCGTGGAAGTCGGTGTCCGGGGCCTCCAGGATGTGCAGATAGAGCAGGCCCAGCGGGTTCAGCCCGTCCAGCAGCGCGGCATAGGTCTGCTCGGTCTCGGTCTCGGTGACGTCGTTGAACGTGCCGCCGGGCGAGATCCGGATCCCGACCCGGTCGGTGCCGATCGCGCTGGCGACGGCGGTGGCCACCTCGACCACGAACCGCGCACGGTTCTGGGGGGACCCGCCATACACGTCGGTGCGGGTGTTGCTGCCATCGGCGAGGAACTGCTGCAGCAGGTAGCCGTTGGCCGCGTGCAGCTCGACCCCGTCAAGACCGGCGCGGACAGCACGACGAGCGGCATCGACGAACTCCGCGACGACACCGGCAAGCTCAGCGGTCTCAAGGGCGCGGGGCGCCTCGAATGCCTTCATGCCCTGCTCGGTGTAGACCTCGCCGGCGGGGGTGACTGCGGAGGGCGCGACCGGCTGCTGGCCGATGATCGCCTGGTGACTGATCCGGCCGGCGTGCATGAGCTGGGCCACGATCCGGCCGCCGCGGGCGTGCACAGCGTCGGCGACCAGGGTCCAGCCTGCGACCTGCTCGTCGGTGTGCAGACCCGGGGTGTGCGGGTAGCCCTGACCGACTGCCGACGGCTGCGTGCCCTCACTGATGATGAGTCCGGCCCCCGCCCGCTGGGCGTAGTACTCGGCGGCCAGCTCAGTCGGAGCCTCACCAGCGCCGGCACGGTTGCGGGTGAGCGGCGCCATCACGATGCGGTTGGCGAGCTCTATGCCGCCGAGCTGATACGGCGCGAAAAGGTCTGTCATGGTGGTTCCTCCTGGTTGGGCTTCAGCTTGTACAACCAGCGAGCAGCAGGAGGCTTCCTCGATCGCACTGTGAGTAATGTCGCACCAGCGACCCATCCATCCACCCTTTCCGAAGGACACTCATGAGCCTGGTCTCGAACACCGCGTTGACCCCGTTGTCGTTCCTGGAGCGGTCGGCCAGGGTCTTCCCGGACAAGACAGCCGTCGTCTACGGCGAGCGCCGGCTGACCTACCGAGAGCTCGCGGAAGAGGCGACCCGGGTGGCGCACGCGTTGCGGGCGAGCGGCATACAGCCCGGCGACCGGGTTGCGTACCTGATGCCCAACCTGCCCGAGATGCTCGTCGCGCAGTTCGCGGTCCCGCTCGCCGGTGCCGTACTGGTCTCGGTGAACACCAGGCTGTCGGATGAGGAGATCGCCTACATCCTGAACCACTCGGGCGCCAAGGTGCTGGTGACCGACTCCGCCTTCCTGCCTCAGGTGGCTTCCGCGGTCCAGAACGTGCCCACCGTCACCGAGGTCGTCGTGTTCGAGGACGCTCACGCTGGCCAGACTGCGGACCCGCGGGCCGTCACGTTGGCCGGCGCGCGGCTGGTTCGCTACCCCGAGTTCACCCTCCGCGGGTCCGATGACCTCATCGAATGGGCGGTCGAGGACGAGCTGGCCCCGATCTCCATCAACTACACCTCCGGCACGACGGGCCGGCCCAAGGGTGTGGTCTACACCCACCGCGGCGCCTACCTGAACTGCTTCGGAGAGATCGTCCACTCCTCCTTCGACCAGGACAGCGTCTATCTGTGGACGCTGCCGATGTTCCACTGCAACGGCTGGTGCACGCCATGGGCGCTGACCGGGATCGGCGGCACCCATGTCTGCCTGCGCGAGGTCCGCGGTGACGTGATCTGGGAGCAGATCAAGGAACACCGGGTCACCCACCTCAACGGCGCGCCGACCGTGGTCACGACGATCATGAACTCGCCCCAGGCGGCCAAGGTCGACTACTCGTTGTTGATCACCACCGCCGGGGCTCCCCCGAGCCCGACGACGATCCTGCAGATGGAGCAGATGGGCTTCCAGATAGTCCATGTCTATGGACTCACCGAGAGCTACGGCCCGTATTCCGTATGCCAGACCCAGCGGGGGTGGTCTTCGCTGGAGCCTCAGGAGCGGGCCACGCTCCAGGCACGCCAAGGTGTCAGCATGATCCAGGCCGAGCGCGTGCGGGTGGTCGACGACACCATGAAGGACGTGCCGAGCGACGCCCTGACCATGGGCGAGATCGTGTTGCGCGGCAACAACGTGATGGCCGGCTACTACGACGACCCCCAGGGGACCGCTGATGCGTTCAGTGGTGGCTGGTTCCACACCGGCGACCTCGGTGTCATGCACCCCGACGGGTATGTCGAGCTGCGCGACCGCGCCAAGGACGTGGTCATCTCAGGCGGGGAGAACATCTCAACCGTCGAGGTCGAACAGGCGTTGATGAGCCACCCGGCGGTCCTCGAGGTCGCCGTGATCGGGGTGCCCGACGAGAAGTGGGGTGAGCGGCCAAAGGCCTTCGTGGTGCTCAAGGACGGCGCCGCGGTCGAAGAGGGCGAGCTGATCGCCCACGTCCGTGTCAAGATCGCCCACTACAAGGCGCCACGCAACGTCGACTTCCTGGTCGAGCTGCCGAAGACGTCGACCGGGAAGATCCAGAAGTTCGCCTTGCGTGACCGCGAGTGGGCCGGCAAGGCCATCCGGGTCCAGGGCTGAGAGCCAGGGCCTGCACATATCACATCACGGTGCCGGCTCTGGGCTCGTGCAACGTGAATGCAACCTTCGCAGTTCTACCGTCGTGACACGGATCACAGACAACGACGTCCAATCTGCTGAAGGAGCTCTAGATGACTGTCTACGCGCAACCCGGTCACGAAGGTGCCAAGGTCGAGTTCAAGGCCCGCTACGAGAACTGGATCGGCGGGAAGTGGGTTCCCCCCACGAAAGGCCAGTACTTCGAGAACGTCACCCCGATCACCGGCAAACAGTTCACTGAGGCGGCCAGCGGCACCGAAGAGGACATCGAGCTGGCCCTGGACGCGGCGCACAAGGCTGCGCCAGCCTGGGGCAAGACCTCACCGGCAGAGCGTGCGCTGATCCTGAACAAGATCGCGGACCGGATGATGGAGAACCTGGAGATGCTCGCCGTCGCCGAGACCTGGGACAACGGCAAGGCCATCCGGGAGACCCTGAACGCCGACATCCCGCTGGCCGCCGACCACTTCCGTTACTTCGCCGGCGCCATCCGCGCCCAGGAGGGCGGGGTGTCCCAGATCGACGACGACACCACGGCGTACCACTTCCACGAGCCGCTCGGCGTCGTGGGCCAGATCATCCCGTGGAACTTCCCCATCCTGATGGCTGTCTGGAAGCTGGCCCCTGCGCTGGCGGCCGGAAACTGCATCGTCCTGAAGCCTGCCTCCGTGACGCCGGCCTCCATCATGGTGCTGGTCGAGCTTATCGGGGACCTGCTCCCGGCGGGCGTCCTGAACGTCGTCACCGGCTCGGGCGGCGTGGCCGGCAAGGCGCTGGCATCGTCCAAGCGGATCCGCAAGATCGCGTTCACCGGCGAGACCACGACGGGTATCAAGATCAGCTCGTATGCGGGCCCGAACCTCATCCCGGTCACCCTGGAGCTTGGGGGCAAGAGCCCCAACATCTTCTTCGCAGATGTGGCCGAGAAGAACGACAAGTTCTACGACAAGGCGCTCGAAGGCTTCACCCTCTATGCCTTCAACTCCGGTGAGGTCTGCACCTGCCCGTCCCGGGCCCTGGTCCAGGACTCCTTCTACGACTCCTTCATGGTGGATGCCGTGGCCCGGACCGAGAAGATCATCATGGGCAACCCGCTGGACACGAACACCCAGATGGGTGCCCAGGTCAGCGAAGCCCAGATGAACACGATCCTGGGCTACATCGAGATCGGCAAGAAAGAAGGAGCCA
>JAYSQH010000242.1:0-5509 GCA_043721655.1 Phycicoccus sp.
CCGGGCTCTGGTCCTACCGGGTTGAGGGCTGGGCGGACCCCTACGGCACCTGGGTGCACGACGCGACCATCAAGGTGGCCGCCGACGTGGACACCGAGCTGATGTTGGTCGAAGGCGGGCTGGTTCTGGAGCGAGCGCTCAAAGAGGTCGCACGCACGCCCCTCCAGGCCGCACCGCTCGCGAACGCGATCATCGCGCTTCGGGACACCACCCGTCCGGCGCAGGCACGTCTGCGAGCGGGACTCTCCGAGGCGGTCCGTTCAGAGATGACCGACCGTCCGCTGCGTGACCACGTGAGCCGCAGCACGGCATACAGCTGGCAGGTGGAACGTGAGCGGGCCCTGTACGGCGCGTGGTACGAGATCTTTCCCCGATCCGAAGGTGCGACCCAGGACCCGGTGACGGGGGTGTGGACCTCCGGGACGCTGGTGACCGCGTCCCGGCGCCTCCCTGCCATCGCGGAGATGGGGTTCGACGTCGTCTATCTGACCCCGATCCACCCCATCGGCACGGTCAACCGCAAGGGCCCGAACAACTCGTTGCATGCCGGGCCGCTGGACCCCGGCTCCCCTTACGCGATCGGCTCGCGCGACGGTGGCCACGATGCCATCGCGCCCGAGCTGGGGACCTTTGCGGACTTCGACTCCTTTGTGGCGCAGGCTCGTCGGCTCGGCCTCGAGGTCGCGCTCGACCTTGCGCTGAACTGCTCGCCGGACCACCCCTGGGTCGCCAGCCACCCGGAGTGGTTCACCACCCGCGCCGACGGAACCATCGCCTGCGCGGAGAACCCGCCGAAGAAGTACGAGGACATCTATCCGCTGAACTTCGACAACGACCCGGCCGGCATCTACGCCGAGGTGCGACGGGTGGTCCAGGTCTGGCTCGACCACGGTGTGACGGTCTTCCGGGTCGACAACCCGCACACCAAGCCACTGGAGTTCTGGAAGTGGCTGATCAGCAATGTGGCCGTTGAGCATCCGGAGGTTATCTGGCTGGCCGAGGCGTTCACGCGGCCGGCGATGATGCATGCGCTGGGCAAGGTCGGCTTCCAGCAGTCGTACACGTACTTCACGTGGCGCAACCAGAAGTGGGAGCTCGAGGAGTACATCACCGAGCTCGCCGGCGAGGCCGCGACCTACATGCGCCCGTCGTTCTGGCCCACCACGCACGACATCCTGACGCCCTACCTGCAGTACGGCGGGCCGACGGCGTGGAAGCTTCGCGCGGCACTTGCGGCAACCCTGGTGCCGACCTACGGAATCTACGCCGGCTACGAGCTCGTAGAGCACGTCGCGCGCCCAGGCGTCGAGGAACAGATCGACAACGAGAAGTACCAGCTCAAGGACCGTCACTGGTCCGACTACGAAGAAGGGGGGCCCAACGAGGGGCAGTCACTGGCGCCGTATCTCAAGACGCTCAACGAGATTCGCCGTACGCATCCCTCGCTGCACTGGTTACGCAACATCCACCTGCACCATGCGGACGACGAGAACGTCATGGCGTTCTCCAAGCGCCGCAACGTCGCTGAGCGCGACGACATCATCCTCGTGGTGGCCAACCTCGACCCGCATGCGACGCGTGAGACCAACGTGCATCTGGAGATGGAGGCGCTGGGCCTGGGCTACGGCGATACCTTCATCGCGCACGACTTGGTCACGGGCGCCCAATGGCAGTGGGGACAAGACAACTTCGTGCGACTCGGACCCGACACCGAGCCCGTACACATCGTCCACGTCAGGAGATTCTGATGCCGGGGCTCGGCGAGGTCCTGGCCTCGTGGATGGTGCGGCAACGCTGGTATGCCGGAAAGGGCCGGGTCCCGGTACTGCGCCAGATCGGCGGTCTCAGACTCCAGGACCCTGCAGGAGAGGTCGTCATCGACGTCCTCCTGCTGCTGGACGAGTCAGGTCAGAGCCCGACGATCTACCAGGTCCCGCTGACCTACCGCGCCGCCCGCCTGACGGGGGCTGACCACGCGTTGGTGGCCACCGTTGAGGACCGCAGCCTGGGCACCCGCTATGTCTATGACGCGCCGCATGACCCTGTCTTCGCCGCAGCGCTGTTGCGGCTCATGCTGGACGAGGTGACAGCTACATCCCAAGAGGAGACCTCGACAGCGAAAGGGGCGGACGGAACGGCTGTCGCGCGCGGCCATCGAGCCGAGAACACCACCCCCGGCCGACTTGTCGGCTCACGCGTCCTGACCGGCGAACAGTCCAACACCTCGATCGTCCTCGATCTGGTCGACACCAGCGGCGCTCCCGCAAACCCGTTGATCTGCAAGATGTTTCGCGTGTTGCACCATGGTGACAACCCTGACGTCGTGGTGCAGTCGGCACTTGCCGCCGCAGGGTCGACACGGGTGCCGCAGCCGGTCGGAAACGTCGTTGGCGAGTGGCCTGACACGGCCGCCCCGGGTGGCGTGGCTCGAGGTCACCTGGCGTGCGCCCAGGAGTTCCTCCCCGGGGTCGAAGACGCCTGGCGGGTGGCGCTGGCAGCCGTCGCATCGGACACGGACTTCAGCGAGCGCGCGCGTAGCCTCGGCCGGACGCTTGCCGAGGTTCATGCAACCCTCGCGAAGGCCATGACTACGGTAACCGCGACTGACGCAGACATCGAGGCACTGACCCGGAGCATGCGGGCCCGGCACGCGTCAGCCGTGTCCGAGGTACCTGCTCTCGCTGCCTACGACTCGATGGTCCGCGCCTCCATTGCGCTGGTGTCGTCCGCTACATGGCCCGCGCTGCAACGGATCCACGGTGACTTTCATCTCGGACAGGTGCTGCACGTGCCCCACCGCGGATGGCTCCTGGTCGACTTCGAGGGTGAGCCGCTGCGGCCTCTGGCCGAACGCACCCAGCCGGATCTGGCCCTTCGCGACGTCGCCGGGATGCTGCGCTCCTTCGACTACGCCGCCGGTTCCTGGGAGCAGACGCACCCGGGGGGGTCGGGCGCCGAGTGGGCCGACCGGGCAAGAACTGCCTTCCTGGAGGGTTACGCCAAAGAGTCGGGTCGCGACCCTCGCGACGATGCCGAGTTGCTCAACGCGCTCGAACTGGACAAGGCTCTCTACGAGGTGGTCTACGAGGCCAGGAACCGCCCGACATGGCTCACCATCCCCACCACCGCCATAGCCCGACTGTCCGCCGCACGAAGGAGCGATCTGCGACTGTGACCAGCGCACACGATTCCCAGACACCATCCACGCCTCCACCATCCACGCGAACCGTCAAGCCGGTCGGCCGCGGCGAGCTCGAGCGGCTGATCGGTGGAACCCACCACAACCCGCACGGCATCCTGGGGCCACACCCCCACGACGGCGGAGTGACGGTGCGCACGCTTAAACCGTTGGCGGACAGCGTTGTCGTCGAGAGCCCTGATGGCGCACGCACCCAGCTCCGCCATGAGTTCGAGGGCGTCTGGGTCGGGGTCCTGCCGACCACAGAGGTCCCGGACTACCGGATCCACGTGGTGTATGGCGACGGGATCGTCCACGTTCACGACGACCCCTACCGGTTCCTGCCCACATTGGGCGAGGTTGACCTGCACCTCATCGGCGAGGGCCGCCACGAACAACTCTGGAGCGTTCTCGGCGCGCATGTGCGCGACTCCGAAGGACCGATGGGACCCGTTCGGGGCACCTCGTTCGCCGTGTGGGCGCCGAATGCGCGCGCGATCCGAATCGTGGGTGACTTCAACCGATGGGATGGCTCGGTCCACCCCATGCGCTCCCTCGGATCCTCTGGCGTGTGGGAGCTCTACGTCCCGGACGTGACCGAGGGCAACCGCTACAAGTTCGAGATTCTCGGCTCCGACGGTTCGCGACGGACCAAGGCCGACCCGATGGCCCGCGCCACCGAGAAGCCCCCGGCGACCGCGTCCATGGTGACGTCCACGGAATACGAGTGGCAGGACAGCGAGTGGATGACCAGCCGGTCGGCGAAGAACCCGCACACAGGGCCGATGAGTGTCTATGAGGTCCATCTGGGGTCATGGCGGCAGGGCGAGGGCTACCGCGACTTGGCCGAGGACCTGGTCAACTACGTCAAGGACCTGGGGTTCACCCACATCGAGCTGATGCCGGTGATGGAACACCCCTACGGCCCGTCGTGGGGCTATCAGGTCACGGGCTACTACGCGCCGACGTCGCGATTCGGCTCGCCGGATGACTTCCGCTACCTCGTGGACACCTTGCACCGCAATGGAATCGGCGTCCTGCTCGACTGGGTTCCGGCCCACTTCCCCAAGGACGCGTTCGCCCTCGCTCGCTTCGACGGCCAGGAGCTGTACGAACACCCCGACACCCGGCGCGGCAACCATCCCGACTGGGGCACGCTCGTCTTCGACTTCGGGCGTCCGCAGGTGCGCAACTTCCTTGTGGCCAATGCCACCTACTGGCTCGAGGAGTTCCACATCGACGGTTTGCGGGTTGATGCCGTGGCCTCGATGCTGTACCTCGACTACTCCCGCGAGGCAGGCGAGTGGGTTCCCAACATCTATGGAGGTCGCGAGAACCTCGAAGCCGTTCAGCTGCTTCAGGAGACCAACGCGACGGTCTACCGGCGCGTCCCGGGAACGATAGTGATCGCCGAGGAGTCGACCTCGTGGCCAGGCGTCACGCGCCCAACTCACTTGGGCGGCTTGGGGTTTGGGCTCAAGTGGAACATGGGCTGGATGCACGACTCGCTGGGCTATATGGCCAACGCGCCGATACATAGGCAGTACCACCACCATCAGGTCACCTTCTCGATGATGTACGCGTGGAGCGAGAACTTCGTGCTGCCGGTCAGCCACGACGAGGTGGTCCATGGCAAGGGCTCGCTGCTGCGCAAGATGCCCGGTGACCGGTGGCAACAGCTCGCCAACGTGCGGGCTTACCTGGCCTACATGTGGTCCCACCCCGGCAAGCAGCTGGTGTTCATGGGTGCGGAGTTCGCGCAGGAGTCGGAGTGGGCCGACGGGCGCAGCCTGGACTGGTGGCTCCTGGACCAGCCGGCACACTACGGGATCCACGCACTGGTCAAGGATCTCAACAGCGTCTACCGCTCACACCCTGCGATGTGGGAGCTGGACCACGCCCCTGAGGGCTTTCAGTGGATCGACGCCAACGACGCTGCCGGTAATACGTTCTCCTTCCTACGTTTCGGGTCAACGAGTCCTGACGGCGTACGCCCCACGCTGGCGAGCGTCGTCAACTTCAGCGGCGGACCGCACTACAACTACCGCCTTGGACTCCCCCACGCCGGGCAGTGGAACGAGGTCCTGAACACCGACGCCGAGAGCTATGGGGGATCAGGGGTTGGCAACCTCGGGTCCGTCCAGGCCGAGGCATTGCCCTGGCATGGGCAGCCGTATTCCGCGCTGCTCACCGTGCCCCCGCTGGGCGCGGTCTGGCTCGAACCAGCAGGTCCAATCGACCCACCCACAGCCGCGACGGCTTCCGCCGACACCAACACGCCGGCAACCCCTGAGACCGCCACCATCGAGGCCGGCACCGTCGAGGCCGGCA
>JAYSQH010000243.1:0-11700 GCA_043721655.1 Phycicoccus sp.
ACACCCACTGCCACGCTCATCCAGGCCGAGGCGATCTCCTCGACGACCTGGAGGTACACCTCGTATGGCTGACCGCCACCGCCGAGCTCCTCCGCATACGGCAGGGAGAGCAGTCCCGAACGTCCCAACAGGGCGAAGGTCTCGCGCGGAAACTCGGCGGCCTCCTCGGCAGCATCCACCTTGGGGGCAAGCTGGTCGACGCAGATCTCGCGCGTCAGGTCGATGAGGTCCTGGGACTCTTCGGTGGGCATCACGCGTTCCGCTGGCATGATGCAGACGATACGGCTCCGTCTGCCCCAACGCCTGACCAGATCTCCACCGAAGGGAGTATCACATGAACAGCAAGCCTGATCGCGCGTCCGTGCGGGATCTCGGTCAACCGCAGGATGGCCAGGACCTGACCGGGCTTGTCATCGTCGTCGCAGGTGCCACGGGTGCTGCCGGACCCCCGCTCGTGGAGCGGCTTGCCGGGGCGGGTGCGACCGTGGTCGCCGCCGGGTCCAACCTCGACCGGATCGAGACGGCTGTTGCCGAGGTCATCTCCCGATTGCCGTCCGGCCGGGTCCACGCTGCTGTCGTGGATCTGCTCGATGCGCAGGCCACCCGCGACTGGGCCACCAGCGTCGAGCGTCAGCACGGCCGGGTTGACGGTCTGGTGCACCTGGTGGGTGGTTGGCGTGGCGGCGCGGGGATTGTCGACGCCAACCTGGCTGACTGGGACTGGTTGCATGACAGGCTGATTCGCACGTTCCAGCACACCTCGCGCGCCTTTCATGACGCCATCAAGGCCAGCCCCAGGGGTCGCCTTGTCCTGATCTCGACGCCACAGACGAGAGCACCTGCCGCCACCAATGCCTCGTATGCCGCCGCCAAGGCCGCGGCCGAGGCGTGGACACTCGCGGTTGCAGACTCCTTTAAGAACAGCGGCGCCGCTGCCGTGATCCTGCAGATCTCAGCGCTGCTCACCCCAGCCATGCGGGCGGCTAAACCCGATGCCACCTTCGCCGGATACACCCCGGTGGACCAGCTGGCCGAGACGATCCACGACCTGTGGCTCGTGCCGGCCCCCCAGCTGAACGGACAACGTTTATGACTGTCATCTCGCCCCTTCATGACCCCGACGCGAGAGGCTTCGCCAGCGACAACTACGCCGGCATCCACCCCGAGATCCTCGAGGCCATCGCCCGGGCCAACGGTGGGCACCAGGCGGCCTATGGTGCTGACGTCTACACCCAACATCTGCAGAGCGTCTTCCAGCGGCACTTCGGTGCCCGCGCCGCGGCATACCCGGTCTTCAACGGGACCGGCGCCAACGTCATCTCGATGCAGGCGATGACTGAGCGCTGGGACGCCGTGATCTGCGCTGAGTCCGCACATATCAACGTCGACGAGTGCGGCGCCCCCGAGCGGGTCGGCGGACTGAAGCTGCTCGCCGTCCCGACCCCGCTGGGCAAGCTCACTCCCGAACTGGTCGACCGAGAGGCATGGGGATGGGGTTTCGAGCACCGGGCTCAGCCAAGGGTCGTCTCGATCACCCAGAGCACCGAGCTGGGGACCCTCTACTCGGTGGATGAGGTCGCCGCGATCGTCGAGCACGCGCACGGGCACGACATGTTCGTGCATCTCGATGGTGCCCGAATCGCCAATGCCGCTGCGGCTCTTGACGTTCCGCTGCGAGCGTTCACCTCTGACCTTGGCGTCGACGTCGTCTCGTTCGGCGGCACCAAGAACGGCATGATGCTGGGTGAGTGCGTGGTGGTGCTCAACCCGGACGCGGTGCGCGGGATGGCGTTCCTGCGCAAGCTGTCGATGCAGCTGTCGTCCAAGATGCGCTTCGTGTCAGTGCAGTTCGATGCCCTCCTGTCCGGCGATCTGTGGCTCCGCAACGCGAGCCATTCCAACGGCATGGCAGCTCGGCTGGCCGCTGCGGTTCGTGACGTGGACGGGGTCGAGGTGCAGCGACCCGTCGAGGCCAATGCGGTGTTCGCGATCCTGCCGCCCGCGGTGACCGAGCGTCTGCAAGAGCGCTATCCGTTCTATGTCTGGGATGAGAAGACGGGCGAGGTCCGCTGGATGACGTCGTTCGACACGACAGAAGCGGATGTCGACGGGTTCGCAGCGGCGCTCAAGGCCGAGATGGCGACCCATCGTCAAAGCAGTCAGGCCGGATAGACGCTTATCTCGGTTGCCTTCACGGTGGCCCACAGCTCCTGGCCCACTCCCAGATGCAGGTCGGCAACGGCCGCGGCCGTGACTTCGGCGGCAAGGGCCAATGGACCGGCAAGGTTCACCCTGGCCGTCTGGCCGATGAGCTGTATGTCGCTGACGGTGACCGGCCAGGTGTTGCGTGGTGACCCTTCAGGGCGGGTCCGGTACAGAGCGACGGCGGACGGCGAGATGGTCATGCAGACAGTTCCACCAGCTCCGCCGACAGGGACGTTGGGCGCCACCACGGTCGTCCCCCCGACGTCGACCTGTTGGTCGCTGATTCGTCGCCCCCGAAGGAAGTTCAGCCCGACGACCTGTGCGACGTAGGCGTCGCGCGGTCGCGCGATCACGTCCTGTGGTGTCCCCTCCTGGACCATGCGACCGTCCTCGATGAAGACCAGGCGATCAGCGAGCGAGAGGGCATCGAGCGGGTCATGGGTGACCAGGATGGTGATGCCTCTGAACGCGCGAAGGCGTACGCCGAGGTCGGCGCGGGTCTGCGCCCGCGTCGTCGGGTCGAGCGCCGACAACGGCTCGTCCAGCAGCAGAAGGTCTGGGTCGGTGGCCAGGGCTCGGGCGAGTGCGACTCGTTGAGCCTGACCCGACGAGAGCTCGCGTGGCCGGACCTCTAGGCGGTCATGGAGGCCGAGGGCGTCCAGCTCGACACAGGCCCGAGTTCGGGCGTCCGCCTTGGCGAGGCCCCGGGACCGCGGTCCGAAGGCGACGTTGTCGATGACGCTGAGATGGGGAAAGAGCAGGTGGTCTGCCACGACCAGGCCCGTCCGGCGATCCTCGGGTGGCATCCAGACGTTCTCCGCGGGGCTGTCCCACAGGGTGCCGCCGACGTCAATCTGCCCGTGCTGCAAGCGGATCAGACCCGCCAGGGTGTGCAGCAGCGTGGTCTTGCCGGAGCCGTTCGGTCCGAGCACTGCCGCGATCTGGCCCGGGTGCGCATTAAGCTCGAGCCCCAGATGGAGCAGGCCCCTGGTCAGCCGGATATCGGCACGCAGGCTCATCACATCTGTCCGGACATTCATCGCAGCCACCGCCCGCGCAGCACGCCGAGGATGAGGACACTGACCAGCAACATGACCGTACTCAGGGCGAGAGCAGCCTGAGTGTCACCGCTCTCCAGGAGGAAGTAGACGGCGAGCGGTGCAGTCTGGGTGCGTCCGGGAAAGCTGCCTGCGAAGGTGATGGTGGCGCCGAACTCTCCCAGGGCCCTGGCCCAGGCCAGCGCCGCGCCACTGGCGATGCCCGGAGCCACCATCGGCACGACAACCGTTCGGAAGGTTCGCCACGGTGAGGCGCCGAGGGTGGCCGCCAACCCGTCATACCTCGGGTCCAGCCCCCGCATCGACCCCTCGAGGGCAAGGACATAGAACGGCATGGCGACGAACACCTCGGCGAAGACGACGGCCACAGTCGTGAACGGTATGGACCATCCGGCAACGTCGAACAGCACTGTCCCAACAACGCCCTGGCGGCCGTAGGCCATCAGTAGCGCCACGCCGCCGACGACCGGCGGCAGCACCAGGGGGACCGTCACCAGCGCGCGCAGCCACGGCGTTGTGCGGTTCGTGGACCGGGCAAGCAGCCAGGCGAGGGGGGTGCCGAGGATCATGCAGATGACCAGGCTCGAGCTCGTGGTCGTCAGCGACAGGCGCAGCGCTGGTATCACGATGGGGCTGGCCAGATGGGCAGGGATCCGGGCCCAGTCCACCTTGACCAGCAGCGCAAGCAGCGGCACCAGCAGAACGGCGATAGCTATCCACGCCGGGATGACCAGACCCGCCCGCGCCCAGCGGATCGACCTCACGGTGTCAGGAACCCGTTGTCACGCAGGCGTTCTCGTCCTTGGTCGGAAAGAACGTAGGCCATGAACTCGATCGAGGTCGGGTCGTCTGTCAGCCGGATCAACGGGTAGCTGAGCGTCTGGTTCACTGAAGCCGGGATCCGCACGCCGTGGACGCGGTCGCCTGCAGACACGATGTCGCTGTGATAGACGATCGCGGCGTCGGCCTCGCCGAGCTGGACCTTCGCGAGAGTGGCCTTCACGTCGGTCTCGTAAGACACAACGTGGGCCACGACGCCGGCGAGGGCCAAGGCCTTGGCGGCGGCCTTGCCGCAGGGGACAGTTGCTGCGCAAAGGACGACCTTGAGCGTGGGTCGGGACAGGTCGCTGAGGGCCTTGACCTTGCCGGGGTTGCTGGGGGGGGTGGCGATCTCGAGAGTGTTACCGGCCATCGACCGGGTGCCGTCCTTGGCGACCCGGCTCTTGTCCAATGGCACCGCTGCGGACGTCCCCGCCAGGGCGATCAGGTCCGCGGGCGCACCCTGGTTTGTCTGGGTCACCACGGTTGAGCTGGCCGCGAAGCTGAGCTGGATGTCAGTGCCCGGGTGGCTGGCCTCGAAGTCCTTGGCAATGGCGGTCAGCGACTCGGTCAGGGACGATGCGGCCAGCACAACCACGGTATGCCGGGTGGGCTCCTTGGCCGGCGCCCCTCCTGTTGTGCCGCATCCGGCCAAGCCGAGGGTGAGCGCCAGTGCGACTACGGTGCGTGAGGCGCCGCGCGCGGCAATCCGGCGTACCTGCGGTTTCACGTCGGGATGCCCATCACGACATGGGTCGACTTGATCGACGCGATCGCCACGACGCCCACGTCGAGCCCCAGCTCGTCGACGGCCTCGCGGGACATCAACGACACGATGCGGAACGGTCCGGCCTGCATTTCGACCTGTGCCATCACTGTGTCCTTGACGACTCGCGTCACGATGCCGCGCATCCGGTTGCGAGCCGACTCCTCATGCACTGCGCCGACCGTTGCCGGGTGGGCGATCTCACGAGCCACCTCCGCGAGGTCCTTGCCGCTGACGGTCAGTCGCCCCGCACTGTCCTTGGCCGTGTCCAGCCGTCCCGAGTCGGCCATCCGTCGTACCGTGTCGTCGGACACGCCAAGCAGTTCGGCGGCCTCAGAGATTCGCAGGTGCGGCATGCGAGCCACTCTATTGCCGCATTTGCGTCATGAATAGGAAGATGCCGATGTTCACACACGCCATCAGCGCCGCAACAACCGCGGGAACCTCGATCTGGCAGAGCATGTTCGGCTTCGAGATCCCCGCGACCGAGAAGATCCTGCGGACCCTCGGGGTCTAACTCGGCCTGGCGATCATCATGGGTCTGGCCGGCAAGCGACAGCTGGCCCAGCTCAGCTCCTTCGACCTCATCGTCATGCTCCTGTTGAGCAACGTCGTGCAGAACGCCGTGATCGGGCCGGACAACTCCCTGACCGGGGGACTGCTGGGGGCGGTAGTGCTGGTGGGATTCAACGCCGCGCTGGAGCGGATCGCGACCGCGAACAAGCGCGCCACCATGATCTTCGAAGGGAGCCCGACCACCCTCGTCGCAGATGGCGCGATCGTGGAGAAGCAGGTAAGGCGCGCCGGACTGCGTGATCCCGAGGTCATCTCGGCGCTTCGCCATCAGGGCGCAAACACACTTCGGGACGTGCGTCGGGCGACGCTGGAACCGGGAGGCAGCATCTCGGTCGAGCTGACCCGCGATGCAGAGACCGCGACCTATGGCGAGCTGCGCCAGGCTGTTCTGGACCTGCAGCGCCACCTCGATGAACGGCTGTCAGCCCTCGAACGGGGTGACCGTGGGCCGCTTGGCGGAGATGGCGTCCCCGGATGACTGGCCGCGCAGCCGACGCTGGACCCACGGTCCGACATACTCCCTAGCCCATTGGGCATTGGCACGAGCCGCGTCGGTTCTCGAGATCGGCGCAGCGGCCGGCAGGGGATCAGCCCAACCGATGTCGGTGGCCGTGAAACCCAGTGTGGTGAAAGCGTTCAGCGCAACTCGGCGATGACCTTCGGAGGTCAGGTGGATCCGGTCTGGCGCCCACATGCGCCAGTCGAGCAGCGCGGCCATACCCCACTGGTCGATGACGTAGGCGTCGTGGCGACGTGCGATCGACCAGATGTGCGCGGTGAAGATCGCGGCCCGTCCTCGGGTGGCCTTCATCAGGGGGGCGTTACGGGGGTCCACCGGGGTGGCGAGCAGGACGTCCGCCCCGGTTGCACGAACCCGTCCCACCGCACGCTCGAGCCGGGCGGCCAACGCGTCGATGTCGGCCTTGGGCCGCAGGATGTCGTTGCCGCCACCGACGATGCTGACCAGGTCCGGTTCGAGGGCGAGGGCGTCGTCAACCTGTTGGCCGGCGATGTCGTCCAGGAGCCGGCCGCGCACCGCGAGGTTGGCGTATCCGAAGGCGCGGTTGTCGCTGCTGGCGCTCTGGGCGAGGTGCGCTGCCAGGCGGTCGGCCCAGCCGACATACGCGTTCGTGCGGTCTGGCTCAGGGTCGTTCAGGCCCTCGGTGAAGGAGTCACCGAGCGCGACGTAACGGGTGAAGTCCCGGTGTTTCACGGCAGGCTCCAGTCGATGGGGTCGGCACCCTGCTGACGCAGGAGGTCGTTGGCGCGGCTGAACGGCCGCGATCCGAAGAACCCACGATGTGCGGACAGCGGCGAGGGATGCGCGCTCTTGATACTAGGAACCTGCCCGAGGGTGGGCTCCAGGGCTTGGGCGTCGCGACCCCACAAGATGGCCACGAGTGGGCCGCCCCGGTGGACGAGAGCCGAAATCGCCTGTGCTGTCACGGCTTCCCAACCTCTGCCACGATGACCGCCGGCTGCTCCGGGCTCGACGGTGAGCACCCGGTTGAGCAGCAGCACGCCGCGGTCGGCCCAAGTCGACAGGTCTCCGTTGCTGGGTCGGGGCAGCCCCAGATCGGTCTCCAGCTCCTGGAAGATGTTCTGCAGGCTACGCGGGATCGGGTTGACGTCTGCGGCGACCGAGAACGACAGCCCGACCGGATGGCCCGGAGTCGGATAGGGGTCCTGGCCGACAATGAGGACCCGCACCGCGTCGAGGGGTTGTGAGAACGCCCGCAGGATGTGCTCGCCGGCCGGCAGGTATCCGCGGCCGGATGCCCGTTCCGCACGCAGGAAGGCCCCCAGGGCCGCCACCTCCGTGGTCACGGGTGCAAGTGCCGAAGCCCATGAGGGATGCACCAGCTCGGTCAGGGCGCGGGCGTTGGGCATGTCAGCCAATCTAGCCAAGCGATCCCTGATCTCTGGCTCCAAGGCGGCCGTGAGAGCCGGCCATAGACTCCGGAAGTGCATCGATTCGACGCAGACACCGAGGCTCTGGGCGACGCAATCCTGACCTATGCGGAGAGACGGATGCGGATGCAACCGGTGCCGCTGGACGGGCCCAAGACCCTCGAAGAGCTCGAGGCCGTCGCTGGCAACACCATCACCGCCGAAGGCATGGGCGGCCTGGCTGCGCTCAAGCTTTTCGGCGACGAGCTGGCCAAGGCATGCCTGTCGAACGACCATCCGCGCTATCTGTCGTTCATCCCGTGCGCGCCGACCGAGGCCGCCGCCATGTTCGACCTGGTCGTGGCGGCCTCGGGCATCTACGCCGGGTCGTGGCTCGAGGGTGCGGGCGCGGTCTTTGCCGAGAACGCTGCCCTGCGCTGGATCGCCGACTGTGCGGGGCTGCCACCCGAAGCTGGGGGCGTCTTCGTTCCCGGTGGCACGATCGGCAACCTGTCGGCCCTGGTGACCGCGCGTACGACCGCGCGGACACGGCATACCGAGTCGGGTTCTGCTGGCCCGCGGCCTTCCAAAGTGGCCGCGCAGATAGGCGCGCACTCCTCGATCCAGTCCGGGTGCGACGTGATGGACGCCGAGCTCGTCGGCGTCCCCAGCGACGAGCACCAGCGGCTCAGCGGCGACAGTCTGCGCGCGGTCCTGGAAGCTGAGGGACCCGAGACCTTCTTCGCCGTTGTCGCGACCGCGGGCACCACGAACTTCGGCATCGTCGACGATCTGGCCTCTGTGGCCGAGGTCTGTCGTGAGTACGGCATCTGGTTCCACGTCGACGGTGCCTACGGCGGTGCGGGTCTGGCAGCGCCCTCCGTGCGTCACCTTTATACCGGGATCGAGCAGGCCGACTCGTTCATCGTCGACCCGCACAAGTGGTTGTTCGCGCCGTTCGACTGCTGTGCCCTGTTGTATCGCGAGCCCGCTCTCGCCCGTGCGGCACACACCCAGAAGGCCTCCTATCTCGACGTGCTCACCGACGCCGCGGACTGGAACCCGACCGACTACTCGATCGGGCTGACTCGTCGCGCTCGCGGGCTGCCGTTGTGGTTTTCACTGGCCACTCACGGAACTGCCGCCTATACGGCAGCCATCGAGCGGACCCTAGAGGTGACCAGATTCGCCGAGGCCGAGATCGCCCGACGCCCCTATCTTGAGGCGCTGCGCCATGCTGACCTGTCCGTGGTGGTCTTCCGTCGGCTCGGGTGGGAGAGCGACGACTACTACGCGTGGAGCGACGAGCTCCTGCGGGAGGAGCTCGCCTTCGTCGTGCCGACCTCGCACGAGGGTGAGACGGTGGCGCGTTTTGCGATCGTCAACCCCACCACGACCGAAGATGACATCACCGCGATCCTGGACACCATGAGCTGACGTCGAGGACCTGAAATGGGGTACATCTGAGGCCTGCGGGACGGGTGTGGCAGGGGTGACGAAGCGGTGGTCAAGCGGTCGATCGGGTCGCCCAAGGTGAATGACATCGGTGTCATTTGGCGGCTACCATGGGGCTTGAACGCCACGCTATCCGGAGGACCACATGGACGCCGCAACACAGATCGAGATCGTCCCGTTGCGCGAGCTGAGCGCCCGCGACCGCGAGATCATCGCCTTCGAGCGCCAGTGGTGGAAGTACGCCGGCGCTAAGGAGCAGGCCATCCGCGAGCTGTTCGACATGAGCGCCACGCGGTACTACCAGGTGCTCAACCTGTTGATCGACAGCCCGATCGCGCTTGCGGCCGACCCGATGCTGATCAAGCGTCTGCGCCGGCTTCGCTCGACCCGCCAGCGCGCCCGTTCGGCCCGGCGGCTCGGCGTCCAGCTCTAAGGGAGTCGGACCTACCTCCCCCACCGAACACGCGAGCGGTACCGTTTCGGGCCCTGCCGGTCCCAAAACGGTGCCGCCGCGGTGTTCGGACCGCAAGCGGAGCGCGAGGTAGGCGGCAAGGAAGGCATGGGGGCCGCGTAGCCCATCAAGGGAGCCTGTGAGCAGGGCCAGCGGCCTGCATGCCTTCCGTGCCGTCCGGCATACGGCTCGGGCATTTGCACTCGGGGGGGTCGAGTGCTAATCATTGGGTTAGCACTCTCACCATGAGAGTGATAATCCTGACCGTTTGGTGAGGGCCCGAGAACGCGTGCGAACGGCGTACGCCAGATCCGGTCCGTCCGTCGCGGGCACCAGCCGGTCACACATCCGTTTCGCGTGGGAGGAACCACCCGAATGGCCAAACTCATCGCTTTTGATGAAGAGGCTCGCCGCGGTCTCGAGCGGGGAATGAACATCCTCGCCGACGCCGTCAAGGTGACCCTCGGTCCGAAGGGCCGCAACGTCGTCCTCGAGAAGAAGTGGGGAGCCCCCACCATCACCAACGATGGTGTGAGCATCGCCAAGGAGATTGAGCTCGAGGACCCGTACGAAAAGATCGGCGCAGAGCTGGTCAAGGAAGTTGCCAAGAAGACCGACGACGTGGCCGGAGACGGCACCACGACGGCGACGGTTCTGGCCCAGGCAATGGTGCGCGAAGGTCTGCGCAACGTTGCTGCCGGCGCAAACCCGATGGCACTCAAGCGGGGCATCGAGCAGGCCGTCGCGGCCGTCTCGGATGAGCTGCTGAGCATGGCCAAGGACGTCGAGACCAAGGAGCAGATCGCGGCCACCGCCTCGATCTCCGCGGCCGACACCCAGATCGGCGAGATGATCGCCGAGGCCATGGACAAGGTTGGCAAGGAAGGCGTCATCACGGTTGAGGAGAGCCAGACCTTCGGTCTCGAGCTCGAGCTGACCGAGGGCATGCGCTTTGACAAGGGCTACATCTCCGCGTACTTCGTCACCGACGCAGAGCGCATGGAGACTGTCCTCGAGGACCCGTACGTCCTGGTCGTCAACTCCAAGATCGGCAGCATCAAGGACCTCATCCCGCTGCTGGACAAGGTCCGCCAGGCCGGCAAGCCCGTTCTGATCATCGCCGAGGACGTTGAGGGCGAGGCTCTCGCGACCCTGGTGCTCAACCACATTCGTCGCACCCTGAGTTGTGTCGCCGTCAAGGCGCCTGGCTTCGGTGACCGTCGCAAGGCCATGCTCGCTGACATCGCCATCCTCACCGGTGGCCAGGTCATCTCCGAGGAGATCGGTCTCAAGCTCGACACCACCGAGCTCGACCAGCTCGGACGTGCGCGCAAGGTCGTCGTCACCAAGGACGACACGACCATCGTCGAGGGTGCTGGCGAAGCCGACCAGATTGCTGGTCGGGTCAACCAGATCCGCGCCGAGATCGACAAGTCCGACTCGGACTACGACCGCGAGAAGCTCCAGGAGCGTCTCGCGAAACTGGCCGGCGGCGTGGCAGTGATCAAAGTCGGTGCCGCTACCGAGACCGAGATGAAGGAAAAGAAGGCCCGTGTCGAAGACGCACTGCACGCCACCCGTGCAGCTGTGGAAGAAGGCATCGTTCCTGGCGGCGGCGTGGCTCTGCTGCGTGCCTCCAAGGCTCTGAAAGACCTGAAGCTGCCTGGCGATGAGCAGATTGGCGTGGAAATTATCCGTCGCGCCTGCGAAGAGCCCATCCGTCAGATCGTCCACAACTCGGGCGAAGAGGGTGCCATCGTTCTCGGCAAGATCCGCGAGAATGACAACGCCCATTTCGGCTACAACGCACAGACCGATGTCTACGAAGATCTCGTCGTCTCCGGCGTTATCGATCCGGCCAAGGTGACCCGCTCTGCCCTGCAGAACGCGGCCTCCATCGCCGGCCTCATGCTCACCACCGAAGCCATGGTCTGCGAGATTCCGGAGAAGAAGTCTGCTCCGGCCGGCGGCGGCCACGGCCCCGAAGGCATGGACTATTAAACAGCGCTGACCGCGCGCCATTACGGCACTCACCGTGCAGCGATGGCGTAGCAGGTGCGGTTCGTTTTGTGAAATGCCAAAGCCGCGCTTCCCGCAAGGGAGGCGCGGCTTTTTCGTGTTACAAGCTAAAGTTGCAGAGCTGTAACGCCGATGGTACAGGCAGGTATATCACGTTGTTGTCCCTCAAAGCCTTCATGGACCATTCGGCGCTGGGCATGGGCGAGGCCCTGCGCCGCTCCGTACTGGTGCTTCTCGAAACCGTAGAACTCAATGCGTTTTCCTGCGGAACAGACGAGTTGGCCTCATTTCAGCGCAGGATTGAGACTCTTCGCCACGGATTCGACAAAGCGCATTCGACCGATGAGCTTCTGGACCTGACCGGCCAGGCAGTCCGGCGGATTGAAGAATATGGCGCGGCGACAGATGTGTTCGTGTCGAAGCAGCGTCGGCAGACCAGGGAAACAATTACTCTCCTGATG
>JAYSQH010000244.1:0-3327 GCA_043721655.1 Phycicoccus sp.
CCGTCGGCGCCAATGAGGTATGTCTGGCCCAGTCGCCCCTCCTCCAGGATCGTGACGATGGCATCGTTGTGGTCGTCGACGTGGATCCAGTCTCGGACGTTGGCGCCGGCGCCATACAGCTTGGGTTTGATGCCCTGCAGCATGCCCGTGATCTGGCGGGGGATGAACTTCTCGACGTGCTGGTAGGGGCCGTAGTTGTTGGAGCAGTTGGACAGCGTGGCCTGGATGCCGAAGGAGCGGATCCACGCCCGCACCAAGAGGTCGGCGCTGGCCTTGCTTGCTGAGTACGGGCTCGAGGGGTTGACCGGCGTCTGCTCGGTGAAGCGCGCCGGGTCGGCGAGCGCGAGGTCCCCGTAGACCTCGTCGGTCGAGATGTGGTGCAGCCGCGCGTGGTGCCTGCGGACCGCCTCCAGGAGCCGGTAGGTCCCGATGATGTTGGACTCCATGAACGGCCACGGGTCGTCCAGGGAGTTGTCGTTGTGCGACTCGGCCGCGAAGTGGACCACGACATCGGCGGCCGACACCAGCTGGTCGACCAGGTCGGCGTCGGCGATGTTTCCGTGGACGAACTCGATCTGGTCGGCGACCGGCGCGAGGTTCTCGCGCGACCCCGCGTAGGTGAGCGCGTCGACCACGGTGATCTCCCAGGCGGGCCGGGTCGCCCTGATGCGCTGGACGAAGTTGGCGCCGATGAACCCTGCTCCGCCGGTGACGAGCACCTTCATGAGTTGTTCTCCTTGGTTGTGTCCTCAATGTGTACATGACAAACGTGGCTGTGGCGGCGATACACCGTGCTTGAGAGGGTCAGCGTGCGTGCGAGGGCGATTAGGAGCGTGACCTGCGGCGCTGGTATCTTGGTCGTGCCGTGCAACCGGCCGCGGATTGAGAGAGCCTGGGTGAACCTGCCCCAAGGCACCGCGCAACGAAAAAACCAAGGAGAAACCGCGTGCCCCTGGACACTGCCGTCAAGACCGAGATCATGACCGAGTACGCCACCCATGAGGGCGACACCGGTTCCCCCGAGGTTCAGATCGCGATGCTCACGCGTCGCATCCTGGACCTCACCGAGCACTCGCGTGAGCACAAGCACGACCACCACAGCCGGCGCGGCCTGCTGCTGCTGGTCGGCCGTCGCAAGCGCATGCTGCGCTACCTCGAGGCCACTGACGTCACTCGCTACCGCGCGCTGATCAAGCGCCTCGGCCTGCGCCGATAACGTTCCCTTCGATGGAGCGGCCCCCTCCACGACACCGTGAGGGAGCCGCTTCTTTCGTTTGAGAGCGGGGCATACCGCTTTATCGCCCCAGGAGTCCCGCCCAGGCGGTTCCCCGCCCGAAGAAGAAGCTCTACCTATTGAAAGCTCAACTTATTGAAAGTGCGTGCACAACGACGATGCACGGCTGGCTTGAGAGAAAAGGAGGACCCCATGGAGGGTCCAGAAATTCAGTTTGCCGAAGCGACCATCGACAACGGCTCCTTTGGCACCCGCACCGTCCGGTTCGAGACCGGACGCCTGGCCAAGCAGGCCGGCGGCGCAGTTGTCGCCTACCTCGACGAAGACACCATGCTGTTGTCGACCACGACGGCCGGCAAGCACCCCAAGGAACAGTTCGACTTCTTCCCCCTGACGGTCGACGTCGAAGAGCGCATGTATGCCGCCGGCAAGATCCCCGGCTCCTTCTTCCGTCGTGAGGGCCGCCCCTCCACCGACGCCATCCTCACCTGCCGTCTGATCGACCGTCCGTTGCGCCCCACCTTCAAGAAGGGTCTGCGCAACGAGGTCCAGGTCGTCATCACGGTCCTGGCGCTCAACCCCGACCACCAGTACGACGTGCTGGCCATCAACGCCGCCTCCGCGTCGACGCAGATCTCGGGCCTGCCGTTCAGCGGCCCGATCGGGGCAACCCGCGTCTCGCTGATCGACGGCAGCTGGGTTGCCTTCCCCACCTTCGAAGACAGCGGACGTTCGGTGTTCGACATGGTCGTCGCCGGCCGCGTCGTCACCGACAAGAACGGTGTTGAGGACGTCGCGATCATGATGGTCGAGGCCGAGTCCACCATGTCCACCTGGGACCTGGTCAAGAACCAGGGCCAGGGCGCCCCGACCGAGGCCGTCGTCGCTGAGGGCCTCGAGGCTTCCAAGAAGTTCATCTCCGTGCTGTGCAAGGCCCAGGCCGAGCTCGCCTCAAAGGCCGCCAAGCCGGTCCAGGAGTTCCCGGTCTTCCTGGACTACCAGGACGACGTCTACGTTGCCGTCGAAGGTGCCGTCTCCGGCGACCTGACCTCGGTGCTGCAGATTGCCGACAAGCAGGAGCGCGAGAACCGCATCGACGAGATCAAGGTTGCTGTCCAGGTCGATCTCGCGGACAAGTTCGAGGGCCGCGAGAAGGAGATCTCCGCGGCGTACCGCGCGGTTCAGAAGAAGCTGATCCGTCAGCGGATCCTGCGCGACAAGGTCCGCATCGACGGCCGCGGTCTGGCCGACATCCGCGCCCTGGGCGCCGAGGTCGAGGTCCTGCCCCGCGTCCACGGCTCGGCGATCTTCGAGCGCGGCGAGACCCAGATCCTGGGGGTCACCACGCTGAACATGCTGCGGATGGAGCAGATGCTCGACACGCTCTCCCCGGAGACGCGCAAGCGCTACATGCACAACTACAACTTCCCGCCCTACAGCACTGGTGAGACCGGTCGCGTGGGTTCGCCCAAGCGCCGCGAGGTCGGTCACGGCGCGCTGGCTGAGCGTGCGCTCATGCCGGTGCTGCCGACTCGCGAGGAGTTCCCGTACGCCATCCGTCAGGTGTCCGAGGCGCTCAGCTCGAACGGCTCGACGTCCATGGGCTCGGTGTGCGCCTCGACCCTGTCGCTGCTGAACGCCGGAGTGCCCCTGCGCGCCCCGGTCGCCGGTATCGCGATGGGTCTTGTCTCCGACGAGGTCGATGGCGAGACCCGCTATGCGGCCCTGACCGACATCCTCGGCGCCGAGGACGCGTTCGGTGACATGGACTTCAAGGTCGCCGGCACGCGCGAGTTCGTCACTGCCATCCAGCTCGACACCAAGCTCGGCGGCATCCCCGCCTCGGTGCTGGCCGGCGCGCTGACCCAGGCCCACGACGCTCGCCTGCACATCCTGGACGTCATGGCCGAGGCCATCGACGTTCCGGACGAGATGAGCGAGTACGCCCCGCGCGTCATCAGCGTCACGGTTCCCGTGGACAAGATCGGCGAGGTCATCGGCCCGAAGGGAAAGATGATCAACCAGATCCAGGACGAGACCGGTGCGCAGATCTCGATCGAGGACGACGGCACGATCTACATCGGTGCGACCGA
>JAYSQH010000245.1:0-6430 GCA_043721655.1 Phycicoccus sp.
ACCGGGCGGCGTCGTGGACCAGGACGATGCCGTCGTCGGGGCGCAGCGCCGAGAGTCCTGCCGCCACTGACGCCGAACGATCTGCGCCCCCCGAAACAACATCTATCCGGCGATCCTGACCCGCGAGATCGCGAGCCTGGTCACAGGAGGAGGTGGGCGCCACGATGATCACGTGGCCCACGTCGGCACAACCCAAGACGCCCCGCAGCGCGTGGGCCAGTAACGGCTCCCCGCACAACGGGGCGAATGCCTTGGGCATGCCAACTCCGAGCCGCACGCCAACACCGGCGGCGACCAGAACTACGGCAACGTTCAGGAGGCGAGAACCTCGTCGAGGATGGCCTCAGCCTTGTCCTCGTTGGTCTTCTCCGCGAGCGCGAGCTCGGAGACGAGAATCTGGCGGGCCTTGGCCAGCATGCGCTTCTCGCCGGCGGACAGGCCACGGTCCTTGTCACGACGCCACAGGTCACGCACGACCTCGGCCACCTTGATGACATCACCGGACGCAAGCTTTTCGAGGTTGGCCTTGTAACGCCGCGACCAGTTGGTCGGCTCCTCTGTGTGCGCAGCACGCAGAACGTCGAAGACGCGCTCGAGACCCTCAGGGCCGACGACGTCGCGGACGCCCACAAGGTCGCAGTTCTCGGCGGGGACCTCGATGGTCAGATCGCCTTGCGCGACCTTGAGCACCAGGTACATCTTTTCTTCGCCCCTGACGGTGCGAGTCTTCATTTGTTCAATCAATGCCGCACCGTGGTGCGGGTATACAACCGTCTCGCCGACCTTGAAAGCCATCTGCTTTGTTCCCCTTTCGCGACCTCAAGGATAGCACGGCGGAACGACATCTCAGAACCCACGAGCGGGCGTTTCTGCAGGTCAGAGCCATGATGGACCCACTTTTGGCATCATTTGCTGTATTGACAGAAGGGCAATTCCCGTGCATCAGGTCGGGTCACGACCGCCTTTTGACGTACACGGCGCCGAGTCCAGCCAATCGTTGCGCAGTGCCGGGGGGCCCCCGGTAGGCTGCCAAAGGTGAAGCTCCGATGCCCCAGACTGGCAAGAATCTCCCGGCTCAACGGCACCCCAGCCAACCCGCTGCTCGTGGCCGCAGCCCTGGCCGGGGTCGTGGTCCTCTCGGGCTGCCAGGTCGCGTCGCCCATCCAGACCAATGTGCCCTACCAACCTGCCGACGGAGTCGCGGTTGACCTCGGCGACGTGCAGATTCGCGACCTCGTGGTGGTCTCCGGCGCCAAGGGGGAGGTCGGCACACTCTCCGGGATGGTGGTCAACCAGGGTGCCAGCCGCGTCACCATCACCTTCGCGACCGGCGCCGGCGGCAGCTCGACTTCCGCCGTCGCCCCGGCGGACAGCCAGACGCGGCTCTCGGGAGTCCCGGGCGGCGAACCGGTCAGCTTCCCCGCCATCGCCGCGGCACCCGGTGGCATCCTCAAGGTCACGGTCAGCACCCCTGCCAGTGGCGCTTCCGAGGTGTCGGTGCCCGTCCTGCTGCCTGACGGCTACTACGCCACCATCACCCCAGCCCCGACCCAGACCACCACCCCCTGAAGCCGCCGCCCAGAGTCCTGTCGGCTCGGCTCGGCTCACAGGATCAGGGGTTCTCGAACTTGTAGCCCAGACCACGCACTGTGACGATGAACCGCGGGTTCGGCGGGTCAGGCTCAACCTTGGCGCGCAGACGCTTGACGTGGACGTCCAGCGTCTTGGTGTCACCGACGTAGTCGCTGCCCCACACCCGGTCGATCAGCTGGATCCGGGTCAACACCCTGCCGGAGTTGCGTAGCAACATCTCGAGGAGCTCGAACTCCTTGAGCGGCAAAGAGGTGTGCTCCCCGTTGACCGTGACCGTATGCCGCTCGACGTCCATCCGCACCGGGCCTGACTCGAGCGTGGCGGGCATCAGCTCCTCGGGCTCATGACCTCGACGCAGTACCGCCTTGATCCTGGCCAGGAGCTCACGGCTGGAGTACGGCTTGGTGACATAGTCGTCCGCACCGATCTCGAGTCCCACCACCTTGTCGATCTCGCTGTCCTTGGCGGTCAGCATGATGACCGGCACGGACGAGCGCTTCCGAAGCGCCCGGCATACGTCCATGCCTGACAGGCCCGGCAGCATCAGGTCGAGCAGCACCAGGTCGGCGCCTGAGCGGTCGAAGTCGGCCAGCGCGGCCGGCCCGTCCTCGACCACCGACACCTCGTAACCCTCCTTGCGCAGCAGGTAGGACAGAGGGTCGGAGAACGACTCCTCGTCCTCGACCAGCAGGATGCGCGTCACCGGGTCACCTCTCGCGTGCGGTGGTCAGGGTGGGGAAGCTCCAACAGGTCGGCTGGTATGACGTGGGCCGTGTCCTCGCCCGCGGGAGTTGCCGGCAGACGCATCGTGAACGTCGAGCCGTGTCCCTCCTCGCTCCAGACCGTGACCTCGCCGCCGTGGTTGGCACAGATGTGTTTGACGATGGCCAGGCCCAGACCGGTGCCTCCGGTATCTCGGGACCGGGCTGCGTCGATGCGATAGAACCGCTCGAAGATCCGCGCCTGCTCGCTCTCATGGATGCCGTGTCCCTGGTCGGTCACCGCGATCTCCACCAGGCCCTCCTCGGAACGCACGCTGACCGCGACCCTGGTCCCGGACTCGGAGTAGTGGATGGCGTTGCCGACCAGGTTCCGGATGGCGGTGGTGAGAAGTTCCGCGTCCCCGAACACGTGAACGCCGGATGTCAGCGACGTCACGATGTCGACATCTCGGGACTCGGCCACCAGCCGGGACTGCTCGATGGCCGCGGTGGCCGCCGAACCGACGTCAACCAGCTCGGGCTCGTGCAGGGTGTCGGCGACCTGAAGACGTGAGAGGTCCACGATCTCCTGGACCAGACTGGTGAGGCGCGTGCTCTCCAACTGCATCCGTCGGGCGAACCGCGCCACCGCCTCGGGTTCGTCTTTCGCTTCCAGGACTGCCTCGGCGAGCAGGGCCAGCCCGCCAACGGGCGTCTTGAGCTCGTGGCTGACGTTGACGACGAAGTCGCGACGGACCTCCTCGACCCGGCGGGCCTTGGTGCGGTCGTCGACGAGCAGGAGAATGAACGCGCTGCCCAGCGGAGCCACCCGCGCGCCGACGGTCATCCGGCCACGGCCCAGCGGACCACGGGGCAGATCCAGCTCGACCTCCCTGATCTCGCCGTCGCGTCTGACCTGCCGGGCCAGATGGCGAAGCTCGTCGTGGACCAGGTTGTCCTGGCGAACCAGGCCGTACGCCACGGCCCACGGACTGGTGCTCACCACCGCATCGGCGGCGTCGAGCACGATCGCCCCGGAGCGCAGAACGGCAAGGACCGCAGACACGCCGGCCGGAAGCGCGTGGGGATCCTGAGGCTGCGACTCACTGCGCTGCGAACGATCGGACAGGCGGACCGCAGCCACGGAGACGGCACCGATCACCACGCCGAGCAAGCCGCCGAGAACTGCCTCAATCGTGGGATCCACAACACTGAGCCTACGCACGGCCAGGCCCTTTTCCGGACCTTCAGCCCCCGCGGAGCGCCCGGCCACCTACTGTTCACCTCAGCGCCGAAGATCGTTCACCGTGAGGTGCGACTCTCGGCAGACGCGCGGGCGCCGCGTGCCGGGCATACACGCGTCCCGCAGACCAGAGGGGAACCATGCGCAACACCTTCCATGAGGACCTGGACAAGATCTCCGACCAGCTGGTCGAGATGACCCGGCTTGCCGGGTCGGCCATGTCGCGAGCCACCACCGCACTGCTGGACGCCGACCTGCACCTGGCCGAGACCGTCATCGCCGCAGACGAGCAGATCGACGCGCTGCGCAAGGATCTGGACGACCGTGCGATCGACCTGCTGGCGCGTCAGCAACCGGTGGCCACGGACCTGCGCATGGTCGTCACCGCGATGCGGATGAGCTCCGACCTCGAGCGGATGGGCGACCTCGCCCGGCATGTCGCCAAGGTGGCCCGGCTGAGGTACCCGAACTCCGCGATCCCCCCGGTGATGCGCTCCACCGTCCTGGAGATGGGCCAGGTGGCCGCGCGGATCGTGGCCAAGACCGGGTCGGTCATCGCCGGCAAGGACATCGACTCGGCGCTCGCCCTCGAGCGCGACGACGACGAGATGGACCGTCTCCACCGGGACATCTTCAACATGCTGATGGACGACAAGTGGACTGCGGGCACCGAGGCGGCGGTCGACGCGACCCTGATCAGCCGCTACTACGAGCGGTTCGCCGACCATGCCGTATCGGTGGCGCGCCGGGTCGTCTATCTGGTCACCGGCGAGTGGCAGCCCGACTACGCGCTGGACAACGAAGAGGAGTAGCCGTGCGGTCAGCGGCCCTGGTTGGCGACAACTGCAGCCGCGGCCTTGGCGGCCTCCGGGTCGAGGTACTCCCCGCCCACGATGAGCGGCTTGAGGCTGTCGTCGAGGTGGTAGACGAGCGGCATACCCGTAGGGATGTTGAGTCCTGAGATGGCCTCGTCGCTGATGCCATCAAGATGCTTGACGATCCCGCGCAGGCTGTTGCCATGGGCGGCGACCAGCACGGTCAGTCCGGCGCGCAGGTCGGGCACGATCGCGCTCTCCCAGTACGGCAGCATCCGTGCGATGACGTCCTTGAGGCACTCGGTGGTGGGCGGGCCACCCTCGATGTCCGCGTAGCGCGGGTCGTGGGCCTGGCTGAACTCGTCGTCGGCCGGCTGTGGCGGCGGCGGGACGTCGAAGGACCGTCGCCAGGTCATGAACTTCTCCTCACCGTATTCCTCGAGGGTCTGCTTCTTGTTCTTGCCCTGCAGCGCTCCGTAGTGCCGCTCGTTCAGCCGCCACGAGCGCTTCACCGGGATCCAGTGACGGTCGGCGGCGTCCAGGGAGATGTTGGCCGTGTTGATGGCACGACGTTGCAGCGACGTGTGCACGACGTCGGGGAGCAGACCGGCCTCCTTCAGCTGCTGGCCGCCGCGCAGGGCCTCGGCCCGTCCCTGGTCAGTCAGGTCGACATCGACCCAGCCGGTGAAGAGGTTCTTGGCGTTCCACTCGCTCTCGCCGTGACGCAACAGGATGAGGGTGTAGGGCTCGGCAGCAGTCATGGTGCCGAGTCTATTTGGTCCCACAGACCCGACTTAACCGACCGCTGGGTCAGGGCTCGAGCAGGTGGCGGAAGGCCTCGAGGTTGCGGGTGGACTCACCCCGCGCGTTGCGCCAGGCCCACTCCTTCTTCATCGACTCCAGGAAGCCCATCGCGAGCAGCTCGTTGAACGCGCCGTCGGCAGCTTCCAGGACGACGCCGAAGATCTGATCCAGGTATGCCGCGTTTGCAGCTTCCAGCGGCACGCGCCCAGTCACGTAGACGTCGCCGGACTTGTCGATGGCGTACGCGAGGCCGGGCAGCTTGAGGTTGTGGAGCAGCAGGTATGCGTAGACGGCCTCATGGTTCTCGTCGGGATTGCGCACGACGAACGCGGAGAGCGACAAAGACGTGTCGCCGACGACCAGGGAGCACGCCGTGGTGAGCTTCTTCTCGCCTGGGAGCGTGACGACCAGCTCCCCCGGGCGCCGACCTGGCTCCCACTGGAGACCGGCTTCGTTAAGGAAACGACGCACCGACTCCAGGACGGCCTCGCTCATGGCCGGGCTGTCACTGGTGTTCGGAGAGTCACCAGGGTGCGGAGCGCCTCCGGTCACGAGCTCACTTCATCCGGGACGATGCTGAGATGCGGTGCATTCTCAATCGGGGGGGGAGCTGTGCGGACGGTCGTGGCCTCGCTGTAGACCTCAAGCAGCCGGTCGGTCGTTGCCGCCCAGCTGAACTGCGATGCGTGCTGAACAGCCTTCCGGCTCAACAGCATTCGATGATCGGGGTCATCGAGCAGAGCCTCAAGACCTGCACCCCAGTCGGCCGTTTCGTGCCCCTGGATGAGCAGGCCGGCGTCGCCCACGGCAAAGGGCAGACCCCCGACGGCAGCGGCGACGACCGGCGTCCCACAGGCCTGCGCCTCGACGGCAACCAGGCCGAACGACTCGCTGTATGACGGGATGACAACCAGATCGGCAGCGCGGTACCACCTGGCCAGCGTGGCGCGATCGACCGGGGGCACAAAGCGCACCTGGGTGTCGATGCCGAGCTGTTCGGCCAGGTCGTGCAGCGCTCGAGGCTTGCTCAGGCCGGAGCCGCTGGGGCCACCGAGAACGACAACCACCAGTCTCTGCCGCAGCTCGGGTCGCCTTGCGAGCATCTCAGCTGCTGCCTTGAGCAATACGTCGGGAGCCTTGAGCGGCTGGATCCGGCCCACAAAAAGCAGCACCTGGGCGTCGAGAGGGAGACCCACCTGGGCACGCGCGGTGGCCATGTCCCCCGGCGTGAACAGCTCCAGGTCGACGCCTGGCGACACGACACGCACCTTGCG
>JAYSQH010000246.1:0-3127 GCA_043721655.1 Phycicoccus sp.
GGACGAATACGCCGCCGAGCTCCTGCGCGATCCGCGAGCCGTTGGCGTCGTCGACGTCGCCGATCACGACCCTGGCACCTTCAGCGGCGAAGCGCCGGACGGTGGCCAGCCCGATACCGCTGCAGCCTCCGGTGACGACTGCGACCCTGCCCTCGATCCTGCCTGCCATGAGTCTCTCTGCCTTCCATTGCGGGTGAGGTGCTTGTCAGATCGTGTTGGTCAGATTCGTTGGTCAGCTCAGTTGGTCAGGCGGTGGAGATGAACACGTTCTTGACGTCCGTAAACGCATCGAGCGCATCAGGACCGAGCTCGCGACCGATGCCAGACTGTTTGAAGCCACCGAAAGGCGTCGAATAACGCACGCTGCTGTGCGAGTTCACCGAGAGGTTGCCTGCCTGTATTCCGCGTGAGACCCGCAACGCGCGCCCCACGTCATGAGTCCAGATCGAGCCTGACAAGCCGTAGTCGGTGTCGTTCGCCTTGGCGATCGCGTCAGCCTCGTCCTCGAAGGGCAACACGGCCGCCACCGGGCCGAACACCTCTTCGCGCCAGACCCGCTCCGTGGTGCTGCGCACCATGACCGCCGTGGCGGGGTACCAGAAGCCGTTTCCCCCGGGAGCCTCGCCACGGAAGGCTACGTCCACGCGTTCAGCCGAGTTCTCGACATAGGAGCGCACCGTCTCACGCTGACCCGCGCTGATCAGCGGCCCCATCTCGGTGCCTTCCTGTGACGGGTCGGCAACCACCACGGCCTTGACCGCCGACTCGAACAGCTCCATAAACCGATCAAAGACATTGCGCTGCACAAGAATTCGACTACGCGCGCAACAGTCCTGCCCCGCATTGTCGAGAAAGGACATGGGAGCCGCCGCAGCAGCGGCCTCAATGTCGGCGTCGTCGAAGATGACGTTGGCACTCTTGCCGCCGAGCTCAAGAGTGATCCGCTTGACCTGGTCGGCTGCCCCTCGCATGATCCGCTGGCCCACTGCCGTTGATCCGGTGAAGCAGATCTTGCGAACCGCGGGATGCGTCACGAACCGCTCGCCGACCACCGACCCCTTGCCCGCGATGACGGTGAACACTCCCTCAGGGAGTCCGGCCTCCAACGCGAGCTCACCGAGCCGGATCGCTGTCAGGGGGGTGAGCTCGGCAGGCTTGAGAACCACGGTGTTGCCGGCAGCCAGAGCAGGGGCAAAGCCCCAACCGGCGATGGGCATCGGGAAGTTCCACGGCACGATGATGCCAACGGTCCCAAGCGGCTCCTTGAAGGTGACATCCAGGCCGCCGGCGACCGGAATCTGCCGGCCGAACAGCCGTTCCGGAGCAGCCGAGTAGTAGTTGAGGACATCGCGGACGTTGCCCGCCTCCCAGCGCGCGTTGCCGATCGTGTGTCCGGAGTTGCTGACCTCGAGCTGCGCCAGCTCCTCCAGATGAGAGTCGACGACCTCGCTGAAACGACGCAGCAACTGGCCACGATCGGCGGGGACGACCTCGCGCCACGAGGCGCCTGCGGCGTGCGCGCGGGAAATCGCCTCATCGGTCTGCTCAAGATCCGGCTGCGCCACCGTCCGGACCAGCGCTTCGGTTGCGGGGTTGATGACGTCGTGCTGCCCGGCCTGTGCCGGGCTGGCCTGCTCGCTCACAACCGCTCAAACCCTCTCACTCGTTCCCAGTCGGTCACCGCCGTGTTGAAGGCCTGCAGCTCGACGTCGGCAGCATGCACATAGTGCTCCACCACATCCTTGCCAAAAACCTGCTCGGCCACGGTCGACGCGGCGAAGAGGTCCCGGGCCTCCAGCAGAGTGGAGGGAACGTGTGGTTTGTCCGACACATAGGCATTGCCCACAAAGGCCGGCTCGAGCCGGAGCTGCTCGCGGATGCCATACACACCACCGGCGAGCATGGCCGCAACGGCGAGATAGGGGTTGACGTCGCCGCCCGGCACCCGGTTCTCGACGCGCAGCCCCGCACCGTGCCCGACCACACGCAGGGCACACGTGCGGTTGTCATGACCCCACGCGATTGCCGTCGGGGCGAACGAACCCGGGGCAAAGCGCTTGTAGGAGTTGACGTTTGGCGCATACAGCAAGGTGAACTCACGCATCGTGGCCATGATGCCGGCCAGGAAGTGATCGAACATCTCGCTCTGGCCACCTTCCCTCCTGTCATCGGCGAAGACCATGGAGCCGTCCTCCCCTCGGAGCGAGAGATGGATGTGGCACGAGTTGCCCTCGCGTTGGTCGTACTTCGACATGAAGGTCAGCGACTGGCCATGTGCGGCCGCGATCTCCTTTGCGGCGTTCTTGTAGACGCTGTGGTTGTCGCAGGTGCGGACCACCTCGTCATACAGGAACGCGATCTCGTGCTGGCCCAGGTTGCACTCCCCCTTGGCGTTCTCGACGACCACACCCGCGGCATACATCTGGTTACGGATGTCGCGGAGCAACGGCTCGACCCTGGTTCCGCCCAGGATCGAGTAGTCGACGTTGTAACGGTTGGCACCCGTGAGCCCTTGGTAGCGCCTGTCCCAGGCATCGTCGAAGGACTCCTCGAACACCATGAACTCGAGCTCGGTTCCGGCGAGGGCCACACAACCCAGGTCGGCTGCAGCGGATGCCTGCGCCTTGAGTACCGCCCTGGGCGCGGGGCGGACCTGACCGCTGCCGTCCAGCCAGATCAAGTCGCATTGCACCGTGGCCGAGTAGGGCTGACCCGGGGTTCGGCGCAGCGTCGACATATCCATCTCGAACAACATGTCGCCGTAGCCACGTTCCCAGGAGCTGATGGCGTAGCCCTCGACCGTGGCCATATCGACGTCGACAGCCAGCAGGTAGTTGCATCCCTCGACCCCATGACCCAGGACATGGTCCAGGAAGTAGCGCCCGTGGTTGCGCTTGCCCTGCAGACGTCCCTGCATGTCGGTGATCGCCGTGATGACGGTGTCGATGGCCCCCGACTCGATCTCGGCTCGCAGTTGCTCGATGGTCAGTGTCGGTGGCGCAGTCATACGTCTCTCCTCAGGTGTGAAGCTCGTCGTCCTAGGTCGTTCGAATCCGCTAGCCAAGCAGGCCCCGCAGCAACGCCGAGGTCGCATCGCAGTGCTCCTCCATCAACGCCCGGGCACCAT
>JAYSQH010000247.1:0-8721 GCA_043721655.1 Phycicoccus sp.
CTCGCCCACCTCGTTAACCGTGATGAGGGCATGGCCCGTGACACAGTCAGCCTGGGCGCGGATGCCAGAGACATCGATACCCAGCGCCGAAAGTCTTGCGACGTAGGCAGATCCGGCCTCGTCAGACCCGACGCAGCCAACCATGACCACCGCAGCACCTGCTGCCGATGCGGCCACTGCCTGGTTCGCTCCCTTGCCGCCGGCCAACCTAGCCAGCCCACTGCCGAGAACGGTCTCACCGGGCTTCGGGTGTCGCTCGACGCGCGTGACCAGATCGACATTGAGGGAGCCGACCACCACGACCCGCCCCATCAGGGAGCCCCGACGTTGACGGTGCTCAACCACAGATCGGCATAGCAAGCGCCATCCACGGACAGCCCGACCAGCACCCCAGCCGGTGGCAACGCATGAACATCGTGGGCGAGGTCACCCGCCCAGCCGCGGCGGTCGACGACGGTCCGGCCGCGTGAGTGGGTCCCTGCGAGCTCCACCCGAACGGGAAGGCGTGTCCTCGTCAGTCCCGGGTGATCGATCACAGCGCACATCGCGCCCGCGTCGCCAATGGTCGCATCGGGCTGGCCGAAACGGCGGCACTGGTAGTCGATCAGACGCCCTGCCAACTCGGCCGGGCCGTGACCGCCGACCAATATCAGCTCGGCAGCCCGTACACGGCTGACTCGCACGTCGTAGAAGACGTCGAGGCCGTACATGACGATGAGGATGTCGAGCTCAGCCGCCGACTCAAGGACCATGGCTGCGGCATCGGGGTCGTGCCAGACGTTGAACTCGGCAGAGGCGGTGGCATTGCCGACATGCGCTGCCCCGCCCATGAAGACGATCTCACGCAGGCCGGTCGCAACCTCCGGATAGGTTCGCAACAAGAGGGCCACGTTTGTCAGTGGGGCCAACGGCACCAACGTGATCTGACCATCAGGACCTTCCTTCGCAGCGCTGGTCAACAGGTCCCGAAGCAGCTCCACCGCGTGCCGCCCGTCCGGAGGCCGGTCGAAGAAGGGCCAGCCGAGATCTGCCATACCGTCATCACCGTGGACGTGTCTCGCATCGCTCACGGGCTCGAGCAGCGGTCTGGCCGCACCGCGGGCGACAGGAACCTCCGCACGGCCTGCGATATCCAGCACTGTCAGTGTGTTTCGGACGACGTCGTCCACGCTGGCATTGCCACCCACGCAGGTCACCCCGCGTAGATCCACCTGTGAGTGCAGGGCGGCCAGCAGCAACGCGCAGGCGTCATCCACTCCGGTGTCGACGTCAAGAATGACCGGCAGCGGCCGGGTCATGCCTGGACCAGGGTCACGGGCATGGATGAGTCGGCTGGCAGGTCAAGGGCCGACGCCGCGCGACCCCTGGCCACCATCTGGGCACCCAGGGCGGCAACCATCGCACCGTTGTCGGTGCACAGACCGGGTCGTGGCACTCGCAGCCGGATACCCGCAGCGTCGCAACGATGCTGGGCCATGGCACGCAACCGGGTATTGGCCGCCACTCCGCCACCGATCAACAGGTCATCGACGCCGTTCTCCTTGCAGGCCAGGACCGCCTTGCGTGTCAACACGTCGACCACAGCCTCCTGGAAGCTGGCTGCGACGTCCGCGACCGGCACCGGCTCGCCCGAGCGCTCGCGTGCCTCCACCCATCGGGCCACAGACGTCTTGAGACCCGAGAACGAGAAGTCGTAACGATGCCGCTCCATGTCCTGGCCCAAGGTCAGACCACGAGGGAATGCCACGAACGTCGCATTGCCTTCAACGGCAACCCGATCCACATGCGGCCCCCCCGGGAACGGCAACCCCAGCACTCTCGCCACCTTGTCAAAGGCCTCGCCCGCGGCGTCGTCGATCGTGCTCCCCAGAGACCGCACGTCATGAGTGACATCGGGGACCAGCAGGAGGCTGGAGTGCCCACCAGACACCAGCAACGCCATGGTCGGCTCAGGAAGCGGACCATGCTCGACGATATCGACCGCGACATGGGCGGCGAGGTGGTTGATTCCGTACAACGGCTTGCCGAGGGCCACCGCGAGCGACTTGGCCGCAGCAACGCCTACCAGCAGTGCACCAGCCAGCCCCGGGCCGGCCGTGACCGCGATCGCGTCCAGATCATCGAGCCGTATGCCGGCATCGCGACACGCTCGCTCGATCGTCGGAACCATGGCCTCCAGGTGAGCGCGGCTGGCCACCTCGGGCACCACGCCTCCGAAGCGTGCGTGCTCCTCGACGCTGCTGGCGACCGCGTCCGCGAGCAGCGTCTCGCCGCGGACGATCCCGACACCGGTCTCATCGCAGGATGTCTCAATGCCGAGAACCAGGGGGCCGCCCGTCATAGCGTCAACCTCATGATCTGCGCGTCAACATCTGACGGCTGGTAGTACCTGCGTCGCACGCTCGTCATCACAAAACCCGCCTGGGTGTAGAGCCGTTGTGCCGCAACGTTATCCGCCCTAACTTCCAGCATGAGATGCTCGGCTCCGCCGCATCTGGCCTCGGCGATCAGCCAGCCCAACAGCACCCCACCCAAGCCCTTGCCCTGCGCTGGCCGCGCGACGGCGATCGTCATCACGTCAGCGATCTCACCGCCGCGGTCGACGCCGGCGTAGCCAACCAGAGCGCCACCCTGCTCGCCGACGACGTAAGAGCGACGTGGGCGGCTGGCCAGCTCTGCCCACCAGCTCTGCTGGGACCACGCGTCCCCTGCGAAGAGCTCCAGCTCGAGCTTGACGAGAACCGGGATGTCGTGCCAGGTCATCTCGCGAAGGGTCACCCCAGTTGGCGTCACATCAGTCGGCGTCATCTCAGGGCCGACTTGCGTGATGGCGCAGGTGTCGCATCAGGCCGACGGAGATACATCGGCACTGGTTCAGGCAACCTAACGCCGCCCGCCATCATCGTGACCGCCAGATCGGCCAAGGCACCAGCGCTGACATCGAGGGGTCCCACCCGCGGTCCGAACGAGTCGGGATAAAGGTCAGCACCTCGTCCGATCACGGGCAGACCTCGCACCTGGTCGTTGATCGACGCTGCCTTCGCGACCAACGGCTCGCCGGTGCGCTGCACACCCTCACCTGTGATCTCATAAAGGGCCCAATAGACCTCCTTGCGTCGCGCATCCGTTGCCACGACACAGGATTGACCCAGGTCTCCCGCAGCTTCCAGCCATGCCTGATGGGCCATCGCGTCCAGACTGCACACCCCGAACACCGGTATGCCGCGGGCAAACGCAAACGTCCGAGCCGTCACCAAACCGACGCGGAGCCCCGTGAAAGGGCCGGGCCCTGTGCCAACGACCACCGCGCTGACGTCGGCCGGCACACGGCCAGCACGTTTCAGGACCTCGGCGATTCCTGGCGCGAGGTACTCGCCGTGGCCACGCGCGTCCAGCGTGGTCGACTCTGCCAACACACCATGACCGTCGTGAAGGGCGACGGTGATGGCGGAAGTGGCGGTGTCGATCGCGAGCAGCAGCACGGGTTCAGGCTAACGAGAGGAGGGCATCGAGTGCCGCCACGGCCGCCGGGTCGGTCCACCGCCCGCCGTGGCCGGCGAGGTCCACGATCCGGCTGTCGAGCCCGCGCAACGTCACTTCGAGATAGTCCTCGCTGAGGTGTTCGGCGACGCCATGGCCCCACTCGACCACCGTGACCGCCGTATCAAGGGCCGCGTCGAGGTCCAGGTCATCGAGCTCGGCGAGCCCGCCCAGCCGGTAGGCATCGACGTGAACGAGGTCGGGACCACCGCAGAGAGAGGGGTGAACGCGGGCTATCACGTACGTCGGTGAGGTGATCGGGCCCCGCACGCCGAGGCCCTCGGCAATGCCCTGGGTCAGCGTCGTCTTGCCGGCGCCCAGAGTACCGGTCAGCACCAGCAGATCGCCAGCCTTGAGCAGGGCACCGAGCCTGGCCCCCCAGGCCTGGGTGTCCTCGACATTGCGCAGCACCACGGGACCCAAAGGGTGAGGTACGTCGGCGGTTTCAGGAGGCATTTTCGCGACGCGCCTTGGCCGCCTTCTCCACCCGTCGACGCTTGGCCAGGTCAGTGACGAGTCGGCGAACCCGTGGCTTGTCGCGCAGGTCAATATGGGCGTCCGCCGCACGTTGCGCGCGTGCGATCAGCGCCAGAAGCTGCTCGCTGACCACGTCGCCGTACTCCAGCATGATGATGTGTCCAGCGTCGTTGACCAGGACGTGTTCGGCACCCGGAATGAGCCGCGCGATCTCTTCGCTGTGCTGCGGCGGCGTCAGCAGATCCTGGACGCCGTTGATCACCAGGGTCTCCACGCCGATGAACTTCTCGAGCGCCTCGCGCTTGTCATGCTTGTCGAACGTCTCCATGAACTCGGAGATGACCTCGATCCGGGTCCCGAAGATCATGTCGGCGGTGAGTCGCACGATGCTCAGCGGCACCGGTGAAGCGAATGAGTAACGGTCGACCAGGAACTCCTCGACATCACGTCCAGCCCTTAGCGCGGCGTTGACCAGGCCCTGCCGTCCGGCCAGCTGCCCGACCGCGACCGGCCCCATCCGGTGCACCGCCCTGCCGAGCAGGTTGCCGAGGCCCCAGGAGACCGCCGACAGGCCCCCCGGGCTGGTGGCCACGAATGCCACCCCCAGAACGCGCTCCTTGATCAGCTCGGGCTGTTGCATGGCGAGGGCCATCAACGTCATTCCGCCCATGGAGTGACCGACCAGGACCAACGGGCCCTGCGGCACGACCGCGCTGATGACGGCTCCCAGGTCGCGCCCGAGCTGGTCGACGTCGTAGGACTCCTTGGACCCTGCCCCTGACTGACCGTGGCCGCGGTGGTCCCAGAGCACCACGCGGTAGCCCGCAGCCGTCAACGCCCGCCTCTGGAACACCCAGCTACGAAGGCTCAACGTGTAGCCGTGACAGAACACCACCGTGGGCACCGGCGCGCCGACCGGCGCCGTCGTAGGTCGGCCTTCGGGTTCGTCAATCTCAACGTGCAAGGGCACACCGTCGGTGGCCATGACGACCGCGGTGGCGGTGGGCTCAACTTCATAGGTATCGGCGGAATCCAATGCCTTGGCCGTCTTACGTGCGCGGACCAGTCGATCGGCTACAACACTCACCGTCGCGGTAGCCGCCGCCGCCGCAAGCCCGATGCCCAGACCGGTGAGAGTCTTGCGGTTCTGCCCGATCACTGTTGACCCCCCACGTAAACTCGGGGCACTCTCGCCCCGATGCGAGTGACAATCTCGTAGGAGATCGTCCCCGTCGCCTCCGCCCAGTCCTCTGCCGTCGGCTCTCCCGACTCGCCGGTGCCGAACAGTGTCACCGTGTCCCCCGCCTGGGCCTCGCTCTGCGACCCAAAGTCGACGATGAACTGATCCATGCAGACCCGTCCGGAGACTGTATGCCGTTCGCCAGCCAGGCTCACTGGCCCCACGTTTGTCGCATTGCGCGGGATGCCGTCGGCGTAACCCAGCGGCACCAGACCGACCGTCGTGTCCCTTGATGTGACGTACTGATGTCCATAGCTGAGGCCCTGGCCGGACGGAAGATGTTTGGTGCCAGCGAGATCCGCGCTCAAAGTCATCGCGGGCGTGAGTCCGAACGAGGACGGGCCACCCAGCGAGGGAACCGGCGACAAACCGTAGACGGCCAGTCCTGGACGAACCAGATCGAAGACTGCGTCGGGACTGGTCAGCGTGGCTGCGGAGTTCGCGATGTGCCGGACCTCCAGGTCGCACCCGGCGTTTTCGGCATCGTCCACGGCCTGCCCGAACCGCTCCAGCTGGGCAACGACCGTTGGGTGGGTCGGGTCGTCGGCAAATGCGAAATGGGACCACACGCCGACGACCCGCACTGCACCCTCGGCCTCAAGACCCCGAGCAGCGTGGAGCAGGACCGGCCAGTCATCACCAAAGGCCCCGTTACGGCCGAGCCCCGTGTCGACCTTGAGATGGATCCGGGCCGTGCGCCCGAGCGTCCGGGCCGCTGCAGCCACCTCGGTCAGGCACCAGAGCGCGGACACCGACAGATCGACGTCGGCAGCAATGGCGGCCTCGAAATCTGATCCGGGGACGTGCAGCCACGAGAGAAGCGGGGTCTGAAATCCATTGTCCCGCAAAGTCATCGCCTCGCTTAGATGTGCGACTCCAAGCCATGACGCACCACCTGCCACCGCGGCGCCAGCGCTGGGCACGAGCCCGTGGCCATAGCCGTCAGCCTTGACCACAGCCATGACCGCGGCCGATCCGGCATGCTCACGAAGAACCTCGACGTTGCGCCGGATGGCATCCAGATCCACGGTTGCCCGCCCCGGCGCCCTGCCCTGAACCTCGTACGTCATCGCAAGAGTCTCTCAGGGTCGGGCAGTCTCGCGGGCCAGCAGCCCGGCGACCACCCCGGGGATGGCATGTGCCACAGCCAATGCGCGCACGGGGCCACCGGGGTTCGCAGCGTCAGCCGCCAGCCCGTGGACAAGCGCGCCCACGCTGCCCGAGTCCACTGGCGACAGCCCCGCCGCCAGCAGTGTCCCCACCAGCCCGGCCAGCACGTCTCCTGATCCGGCCGTTGCCAGCCACGACGGCGCGTCGGCCTGGGAGCGCATCGCCGGGCCTGATGCAGTGGGCGACACCACGAGCGTTGTCGCGCCTTTGAGCAGAACCGTGCTGTTCGTCAGGTCGGCCAGCCGCCGGGCGTGCACCACCGGCGCTACCATGACGGCAGCTCGGTCCACAGATCCTTCGAGTCGACTCAAGAGGCGGGCAAGCTCGCCCGCATGCGGTGTGAGCAGGGTTGGGGTAGAACGGGGTTCGACGATCAGGTCGAGGCACCCGGCGTCAACCACGCAGGGCAGGCCGGAGTCCAGAGCTGACTGCGCGGCGGCGCGTTGCGCGATGCCTTCGTCCGAGTCGTCGGCGACGTCAACACCCGGCCCGAGCAGCCAGGCCTGGACCTGGCCCGAGCCGATGACGGCCTCGGGCACCTGGGAGCGGATCAGCAGGGTCGGCGCCGAGGGTCCGACATAGCGCACCATCCCCGCGCCGGAACAGACGGCTGCCGTGACGGCCAGCACCGCTGCGCCCGTGTAGTTCTCGCCCCCGGCAACGACGCCGAGCACACCACGGCTGTATTTGTCGTCTCCCGGACCTGGGCGTGGCCAGAGCCGCGCGATGTCGTCGTGGGTAACCCGTTCGACCACCGGCGGAGCGTCAATAACCACACCGATGTCAACGACCGTCAGCCGTCCGACGGCAGGCTCGGTGGCCGGCAGCAGGTGGACCGGCTTGGGCGCGACGAACGTCACCGTCTCGTCGGCGAACACGCAGGACTGGACGGCCACCTCGCCGTTCGGGTCCGCGCCGCTGGGTAGATCGACCGCCAGGACGTATGCCGTGTCACTCACGTCGTGCAGCAGCTCGTCGATCTCCGGTGACAACCCGGGGTGTCCCCCGATCCCGACGATGCCGTCGAGGACCAGCTCGGCGCGGCCCAACGCCGCCGAGATCTCCGCGGGTGCATCTGCATGCGCACCAACGGTGTTGAGGACTGCGGCTCCGGCTTCGGCGGCCGCGAGCAGCCCACCCGCATGCGCCGACTCAGCGACCGTGATCACGACCGCGGCTGCGCCCTCACGCGCAAGGAGGGCTACGGCATACAGGGCATCTCCGCCGTTGTTGCCCGCGCCGACCAGCGCGACCACCCTTCGTCCCCCTGGGGACCCCAGCCGGGCAGACGCGACGGCAGCCAGAGCCGAGGCAGCACGAGACATCAGCACGCCCTCATCCAACCCCGCCTCGCCCAGCCCAGTCATCGCAGCGGCCTCGGCCTCGCGAACCGAGGACACGGCATACGCACGGATCATGGTCGCCTCAACCTTCGGCTATCACAACGGCCGAGGCGATCCCGGCGTCGTGGGAGAGCGAGACGTGCAGCTCGTGGACACCCAGAACGCCCGCACGCGCCTCGACAGTGCCCCAGACCTTCAGGTGTGGTTGCCCGTCGTCGTCGCTCACGACGCAGACATGGGTCCAGTGCATACCCGCCGGCGCACCCAACGCCTTTGCCAGCGCCTCCTTTGCCGCGAACCTGGCCGCAAGCGAGTTGAGCCCCAACGACCGCTCGGAGTCGGTGAACAGCCGCTCGAGCAGGCGTGGCGTGCGTTCGAGCACCTGGCCGAAACGCGCAACGTCCACGACGTCGATGCCGAGCCCGATGATCATTCGACGGTGACGGACTTGGCGAGGTTGCGCGGCTGATCGACGTCCAGACCCTTGGCCGCGGCGAGCTCACAGGCAAACACCTGCAGGGGGACCGTCGTCACCAGGGGCGCCAGCAGGGGCGGCGTGGCAGGGACCCTGATGATGACGTCGGCAAACGGCACGACGTCCTCGTCGCCCTCCTCGGCGATCACGATCGTTCGAGCTCCGCGAGCCCGGATCTCCTGGATGTTGGAGACCACCTTGCCGTGCAGTCCATGCTCGCTGCTGGGCGAGGGGACGATCACGAACACGGGCTGCCCGGCCTCGATCAGCGCGATGGGCCCGTGCTTGAGCTCACCCGCAGCGAAGCCCTCGGCATGGATGTAGGCCAGCTCCTTCAGCTTCAGGGCGCCCTCGAGGGCCACCGGGTAGCCCACATGACGACCCAGGAACAGCACCGACCGGGTGTCGGCCATGAACCGGGCGACCTCGCGGACCCGGTCCAGACCATCAAGGACGGTCTGGATCTTGGCCGGCAT
>JAYSQH010000248.1:0-3264 GCA_043721655.1 Phycicoccus sp.
CGAGGCACGTCGTACGAAAGAGTTCTCGTTGCTGGCCAACGTCCGGAAGTACCGGTTATGAGCGCCGTACCCGTCTTGGAGACGCGGGGACTGGGCCGACGTTTCGGCGGTCTGCAGGCGGTCTCTGACGTCTCGTTCAGCGTCCCGGCCGGACAGGTGCTCGGGGTCATCGGACCGAACGGTGCAGGCAAGAGCACCTTTATCAACCTCGTGACCGGGCACATCAAGCCCACTGAGGGCCGGGTCCTGATCGACGGGAAGGACCTGACCGGTGCTCGTCCGTGGGTCATCGCTCAAGCGGGCGTGGCTCGCACCTTCCAGATCGTCAAGCCTTTCCGCGGCATGTCCGTCCGCGAGAACGTCGCCGTCGGCATTCTCTACGGATCGAACGGCACCAACGTCATGTCCAAGGCGCTCAAGGCCGCTGAGGAAGTGCTTGAGGAGGTCGGCATGGCTGGCCTGGGCGACCGCCCACCAGGTGAGCTGTCCGTCGCCGACGCCCGGCGGTTGGAGTTCGCCAAGGCGCTCGCGCTTCGCCCCCGTTTGCTCCTGCTCGATGAGGTGATGGCGGGACTGCGGCACACCGAGATCGAGCCGAGTCTGGAGCTCATCCGCAAGCTCAAGGCGCGCGGTATCACGATCATCGTGGTGGAGCACGTCATGAAGGCGATCCTGGCCGTGAGCGACCAGGTTCTCGTCCTGCACCAGGGGAAGGTCCTGACGTCCGGCGACCCCCATGAGGTTCTGTCCGACGCCCGAGTGATCGAGGCCTACCTCGGACATCGCTACGTCAAACGCCGCGAAGGAGAGTCCTGATGCTCGAGGCTACCCAGCTGAGCGGCGGATATGGGCGCGTGCAGGTGTTCTGGGACGTCGACCTTCGTGTCGGGGAAAACGAGATCGTCGCGCTGATCGGCCCCAACGGCGCCGGCAAGACGACCCTGTTGCGCGCCCTGACCGGAATGGCACAGATCAGCTCGGGCACACTGGACTTCCGCGGCGAGGCCGTGCAGGGGCGTTCGATCGAGCAGATCGTCAGCCTCGGCATCTCGCATGTCCCCGAGGGCCGGCGCCTGTTCTCGGGACTGACGGTGCGGGACAACCTGCGCCTGGGTGGCTGGCGCACCCGCAACACCGACATCGACCGTGTGGTCGACCTGTTCCCCCGGATCGGCGAGCGGATCAACCAGATCGCGGGCACCATGTCCGGTGGCGAGCAACAGATGTGTGCGATCGCCCGTGGGCTGATGAGCGAGCCCCACATCATGATGATCGACGAGCTGTCCCTCGGCCTGGCACCAGTCGTGGTCGACGAGATCATCGCGCGTCTTCCGGACATCGCCTCGTCCGGCACCTCGATCCTGCTGGTCGAGCAGGACGTCGACACCGCGCTGACGGTCGCCGAGCGAGCGTACGTCCTGGACACAGGCCACATAGTCCTGTCGGGCAAGGCCTCCGACCTGCTGGCCGACCCGCGGGTCCAGGAGAGCTACCTCGGCGTCGGCTGAGGTCGTGGCCTCAATCCTGCTCCTGATCGATCGGGCCGACGGTGCTGGCCGCCGTCACGGCGCCGTGCACGTCGCGGACCTCGGCACTGGCGTTCACACCAGCCTCCCCTGCGAGCACGGTGAAGGTCTGCGGGCCGATCATCGGTGAGACCAACCGGTAGACGAACTGCTTGCCGACCAGACCGTCGCCGCGGCGGCGAACCAGCTCGCCCATCATGAGCGCCTGGAGCGGGCCGTGCACGACGAGGCCGCTGTAGCCCTCCTGGCGGACCCAGTTGTGGTCGTAGTGGATGCGGTGAGCGTTGTAGGTCAGGGCAGAGAAGCGGAACAGCAACGCTTCGTCGGCAGTGAGGGTAAACGCAGGCGTGCGCGGCACAGGCACCGGCTCGACTGGCAATGACTGGAGCGTGCCCGCCCGTACTGCGAGGTTCAGTCCCAGGGTGCGATAGACGATGTCGCTCTCGTCAACGATGCAGACCCGGCCGCCCTGGGCGTACTCGTTGCGGACGGTGACGAACGTGAGCGGCCCGGTGCTGCCCTGTTTCTCCTTGGTCTCAGCGACCCACGTGGTTCGGGTGGCGGGTTTGCCGAACATCAGCAGCGCGTGCGTACGGACCCGGCCACCGGCGAACATCCGCTGGCGACCCGGGCCTGGCGGGGCGGGGGTTCCAAAGGTGGGGTGACCGTCAGGTCCGAGGTCGGCGTGGGGGCGCTTCTCCAACAGGTGGATCCAGTGCCACAGCGCGGGCAGCTCATCGGTGGGGATGTCGGTGCCGAGCAAGTTCGCCAAGGCCTCTGACGGCTCCGGGGTGATCAGCTCCGTCCTGACCACTATCTGTTCGTTCTCGCTCATCTCAGGGCGCCACCGATCCACGCTTGATGAGCTGGCGGGCGATGACGTTGCGCTGGATCTCATTGGTGCCCTCGCCGACGATCATCAACGGCGCGTCGCGGAAGTAGCGTTCGACGTCGAACTCGGTGGAGTAGCCGTAGCCACCGTGGATACGTACCGCGTCCAAGGCGATCTGCATGGCGGCCTCGGAGGCGAACAGCTTCGCCATACCCGCCTCCATGTCGGCCCGCTGCCCGGCGTCGAACTTGCGGGCGGCATACAGGGTCAGCTGGCGGGCGGCGGTGAGCTTGGTGACCATCTCGGCCAGGTAGTTGCCGATCGACTGGTGCTTCCAGATCGGCACCCCGAAGCTCTCCCGCTCCTGGGAGTACCGCAGAGAGTCCTCGAGGGCGGCGCGCCCGACTCCGAGGGCGCGCCCCGCCACCTGTAGCCGGCCGACCTCGAGCCCACGCATCATCTGGGCGAAACCGGTGCCCTCGGAGTCCCCGAGCAGGCACGACACCGGCACCCGCATCTGCTCGAAGGCGATCTCACAGCTCTCCACGCCCTTGTAGCCCAGCTTGGGCAGGTCGCGCGAGAGGGTGAACCCGGGACCCTTTTCCACCAACAGGATCGAGACGCCCTTGTGCTTCGGGCGGGCCGCAAGGTCGGTCTTGCAGAGCAGCGCGATGAGGTCAGACTTGCGGGCGTTGGAGATCCAGGTCTTGGAACCGTTGACGACGTACTCGGCACCCTCCCGCGTGGCCGTGGTGCGAATCGCCTGCAGGTCTGACCCGCCGCCGGGCTCGGTCAGTGCCATCGTGGCCCGCAGCTCACCGGTCGCCATCCGGGGCAGGTAGTCGTCCTTCTGCTCCGCCGTCCCGTAGTCCTGGATGAGCTTGGCCACCACGGTGTGACCGCCCA
>JAYSQH010000249.1:0-5626 GCA_043721655.1 Phycicoccus sp.
CGCACCGAGTCCAGCAGCTCGCGAGCAGACAGACCGCCCGGCTCTGGTGTGCCTGTGCCCGGCGCATGACCAGGGTCACAGACGTCGATGTCGACTGAGAGGAACACTCCGTCACAGTTGTCCATCGCGATGACGAAGGCCTCCGTGAGGCAATCCTGCAGCCCGCGACGCCCGATCTCGGTCATCTCATACGAACGCATCCCCTGGCCTGCCATCCAGTCCAGCGTGCCCGGAGGAGGCCAGTAGCCACGCAACCCGATCTGCAGGAACCGGTCGCCGCGCAGGGCTCCTGACTCGATCAGCCGGCGCATCGGCTGACCGTGGCCCCACAGGGAACCGAACTCGATGTCGCCGGTGTCGGCGTGAGCATCGAAATGAAGCATCGAGACACGGCCATGCCCGAGCACGTTGGCCACACCCTTGGCGTCGGGAAAAGCGATCGAGTGATCACCACCGAGGATGACCGGTATGGCGCCCGCGCGGGTCACCTTCTCGACGGCTGCCTCGAGCGCGGGCAGTGCCCTCTCGATGTCGCCTGAGTACATCTCGACGTCGCCCGCATCGACCACTGTGAGGTCGACCAGGCCGTCTGTGCCCAGCGCCAGGCTCGGACGCGAGCCGTCGTGGGGCAGGTAGTCGGTCGTCCGGATCGCCATCGGGCCGAACCGCGCGCCCGGGCGGTGGGAGGTGCCGCCGTCGAAGGGCGCACCGAGGATCACGACATCCGCGTCGGCATACGTCTCGGGCACGTCGAGATCGCAACGCGGGACCCCCAGGAACGTGACGTCAGGTCCGAACTGCGGGCCATATCGAGTCATGGCTATGACCCTAACTGCGCTGATCCTGGTACGCGTTCCTCGATTCCCCACGCCGAGCCGTAACCAGCGGGCTGGGGTGCCTTGAGCAGGTCGAGGAACGGCACTGCGTCGAATGACTCCGGCCCTCGCACGCCGACGCCCTGCCACACGCCGGTCGCGAGAAGCTCAAGTGCCACCACGGGATTGACCGCCGTCTGCCACACCACACACTGGGCGCCGTACTCGCGCATCGCCCAATCGTTGTCGACCACGTGGTGGAGGTAGACCTCGCGGGGCCGGCCGTCCTTGCCGGTGCCGGTCACCCAGAGCCCGGCGCAGGTCTTGCCGGTCATCCGCGGGCCGATCGTGGCGGGATCGGGCAGGCAGGCGGCGACCACGTCCCGCGGAGAGACCTGTACTCCGCCGACGGTCACCTTGTCGGTGCGGTCGAGGCCGATCGCGTGCAGCGTCTTGAGCACCCCGATGAAGTCGTCGCCGAGGCCGTACTTGAAGGTCACTCGCTGGGCATCGACCCAGCGCGGCATGAGCAGGACCTCCTCATGCTCGACGTTCACGCATTCGACCGGGCCAATCCCCTCCGGGAAGTCGAACACCTCAGGCTCGCTGAACGGCGGCGTGGTGAACCAGCCCTTGCCCTGCTCCCAGACGACCGGGGGGTTGAGACACTCCTCGATGGTGGTCCAGATCGAGAAGCTCGGCGCGAAGATCTCCTCGCCCTGCTCATTGCGCACCACCAGATTGGCGCCGTCGCGGGTTCCGAGCTCCACGATCTCGCTGAACAGGTGATCGGCTGCGTAGCGTGCGAAGACGTCTGACAGCCCGGGCTCGACCCCCATCCCGACAAGCGCGAGGCGGCCGGCGTCCTCCCACTGCTGCGCCGCTGCGAACTGGTCGTCCCCGAGCTTGAGACCGGGCTCGGCATACGGCCGCTCGGGGTGGGGCTTGGACAGGCTCATGGCCATGTCGAGGTAGTCGGCGCCAGCAGCACGGGCGCCCTCGAACACCGACATGACGAAACGCGGGTCCACCGCGTTGAGAACGTGGGTGACCGAGTGCTCACGAACCAGCGCGGCGACCGACTCAGTCGATGATGCGTCGACCTTCGCGGCAACCAGGCGTCCCTCCCCCTGCCTTCGTGCCGTGGCCGCGGCAACCGTTGCCGACGCCCTTGCCTCGTCGAAGTCGGACATGACCAGGAGCTCGAAGAAGTCTCGCTGAACTGCGATGCGGGCGAACGCATCGCCCACACCACCCGAACCGACGACGAGGATACGCATGGTCGAACTCCCTTTGTTGTGGTGTTGCTGAGCGAACGGAACGGGTAAAAGCGCCGGCTCAGGAGTCGAAGCCAAGACCAAGCCTGTCCAACAGCCGTAGCCAGATGTCGCGCCGCCCACCGTGTGCGTCGGCCTGGGCGATGCTGCGCTTTGTTATCTGAATCCCCAACCAGCGCAACGGTTCCGGCGGCCAGGGCATCGGGCCCCGACGTACCATCTCGAGCCGGGTGCGCTCGTTGTCCCGGCCGGCCAAGAGGTCGAGGCAGACCTGGGCACCAAAGCGTGACGCCCCGACACCCAGACCGGTGTATCCCAGGACCGAGACGACCTTCCCCCCGAACGCCTTCTGCCACGAGGCGCTGAACCGGGTCGACGTGTCGATGGCGCCACCCCACGTATGCGTGATCCGCACCCCTCGCAGGCCCGGGAAGGTCGTGACCATGTGCCGGTACAGCCGCTGCTCGGTCTCGGGTCGGCGCTGACGTCGTCCGGACAGGTCGGAGCCGTAGTAGTAGAGCGCGTCGTAGCCGCCGAAGACGAGCCGGTTGTCGGTGGTCAGGCGGTAGTAGTGGAACTGGTTTCCGGCATCTCCGACGCCTGACCGACCATGCCAGCCCAGGGAATCGCGCTGGCTCTGGCTGAGCGGTTCGGTGGCGATGATGTGATCCCACACCGGGACGACATAGGGGCGCGCTCGTCGCAGCGGCGAGGGGAAGACGTTCGTGGCCAGCACCACCTGGCGGGCGCGCACTGTGCCAGTCGCCGTGGTCAGGGCGACACGATCACCCGCCCTCCGTAGCCGCTGCACCCGTGTTGCCTCGTGGATCCGGCCGCCGGCTCCCTCGACCGCGTCGGCCAGACCCCATGCCAGTCGGGCCGGGTTGAGCATCGCCACACCGTGTCGATCCAGCAGCCCTCCCAGGTATGTCGGTGAGGTGACGAGCTCGCGAGTCTCGTCGGCGGTCAGCAGCTCGGCCTCCTCGCCCAGCTCACGCATCGTCTGGCAAAGGGCGCGCAGATCTGCGAGCTGCCAGGGCTCGAGCGCCACGTCAAGCTCTCCGGTGCGCTCGAAGTCGCAGTCGATACCACGCTCGCGGATCGTCGACTCGATCGCGTCGAGGTTAGCCGCGCCCAAACGCTGCAACAGCGGCATCTCACCGGGCCATCGGGCGAGCCCGTTGCCCACGCCGTGGGTCAGGCTCGCAGCGCAGAATCCACCGTTGCGCCCCGTCGCGGCCCAGCCCAGTCGCGCGCCCTCGAGCACGACGACCTGGCGCCCCGGATGCTCCTCCAGGGCGAGCAACGCCGCCCACAAACCGGTGAACCCTGCGCCGACGACAGCAAGGTCGACGTCAAGGTCGCCCTGCAGCGCAGCACGCGGCTCGGGCCGGCGACTGTCGTCCCACCACAGCGGAGTGGAGGACGCGTGCTCGAGGGCGACCTCGGCTTCGCGCACGGACATCACTGGCGGTCTCTTTCCGTCGCCACAGGCAGGAAGTCAGGCAGCCGACTTGGCACGCCGATTGCTGATCAGCTGACCGGTGGCGACCAGAACGAGGGCTGCCAGGAACATCACCGTGCCAATGACGTTGATCTGCACCGGCGTTCCCCGCTGGGCCGCACCCCAGACGAACATCGGGAAGGTGACCGAGCTCGGGCTCGCGTTGAAGTTGGTGATGATGTAGTCGTCGAACGAGAGCGAAAACGCCAGCAGTGCGCCGGCTGCGATGCCCGGTGCCACCAGCGGCAGCGTCACCCTGATGAAGGCCTGGAACGGGTTGGCGAAGAGGTCCGCCGCCGCCTGTTCCAGACGCGGGTCGAGGGAGGCGATGCGCGCCTTGACAGTGACCACGACGAAGGACAGGCAGAACAGGATGTGTGCGATCAGGATGGTGGGAGTGCCCGGCGCGATGCCCAGGGCGATGAACAGGGTCAGCAGGCTGGAGCCCATCACGACCTCGGGGGTGGCCATGGGCAGGAAGATGAGCAGGTTCACCGACGAGCGGCCACGGAAGCGGTTCCGGCCGATGGCGAACGCGACCATGGTCCCGAGGACCGTTGCCACCACGGTGGCGATGAACCCGATCCGCAGGCTGAGCCCGAGTGAGTCACAGATGCCGGGCGTCCCACACGGGTTCGTCCACGCGTCGAGGGAGAAGCGCTCCCATTGGTAGTTGTAGTTCCCGCGCGGTTTGTTGAAGGAGAAGACGATCACGACAAGGTTCGGGATCAGCAGGTAGCCCAGGACCAGCAGCCCCGCGATACCGACCAGATGTGCACGCAGCCAGCGCATCAGACCAGCTCCTCGGTGCCGGCGCGGCGAACGTACACGGCCACGATGACCACGATGACGGCCATCAGCGCAAAGGACAGGGCCGCTGCCACCGAGTAGTCCTGGACCCGCAGGAACTCCGAGTCGATGACCTGCCCGATCATGACGGTCTGGGTGTTACCGAGCAGCCGGGAGTTGATGAAGTCACCTGCCGCAGGGATGAAGGTGAGCAGCGTGCCGCCGACGACACCCGGCAGGGACAGCGGCCAGGTGACCTTCCAGAACGTCTGGATCGGTGTGGCATAGAGATCACCGGCCGCCTCTATCAGGCTGTGGTCGAGGCGCTCGAGGTTGGCGTAGAGCGGCAGGATCATGAACGGCAGGAAGTTGTAGGTCAGGCCGCTTATCACCGCAAAACGCGAGTTCATCAGCGAGTCGTTGCTTGTCAGCTGGAGCCACTGCAACAGGTCAGTGAAACGGATGGCGCGGGCAAGGTCCACCACCGGCCCGTTGTCGGCCAGGATCGTCTGCCAGGCGAGGGTGCGGATCAGAAAGCTGGTGAAGAATGGCGCGATCACGAGCACCAGCAGGATGTTCTTCCACCTGCCCGCCTTCTGCGCCATGAAGTACGCGAGCGGGTAGGCCAAAAGCAAGGTCAGGACCGTGGCAGTGCCGGCGAACACGATCGACCGCGCGAAGTGCGGCCAGAACCGCGTGAGTGCATCAACGTATGTCTGGAAGTGCCAGGTCAGCGTGTAGCCGGTGTCGACGGTTCCGGTCTGCAGCGACTGCGACCCCAGCGAGAGCATCGGCACGACGAAGAACACCACGAGCCATGCCATTCCCGGAAGGAGCAACAGGTAGGGCGTGTAGTTGCGTCTGACCCGTCGAGGACTCTGCGGGGCCGCGACCGCCACGTCAGCCGATGTTGACACTAGACGGCTCCGCTGTCATCGGCCTGGTCCTGCGCACCGGCGTGCGCATCTTGGTTCGCGTCGAGGGCGAAGCCGTGCTCGGGGGCCCAGCCGAGGGTGACTTGCGCGCCAGCCGCGACACGCGGCATACCGTCGTTCTGCTGCACCACCATGAGCTCTTGACCCCACGGCAGCCGGACCAGATAGTTGGTGGCCAGACCGGTGAACGACGCATCGGTGACGACGCCACTGAGCCTGTTCTCGTCGCCTGGTTGGTCGGTGGTTCCGGGAGCAACCAGACGTAACTTCTCGGGGCGTACCCCGAGCCACAACGCCTTCGCGTCG